>CAXTNS010000048.1:0-18267 GCA_964245465.1 uncultured Thermoanaerobaculia bacterium | reverse complement strand
ACGGTCAGCGTGAACGTCTCGAACATCGCGAACATGGTGCGGAAGAGGTCCAGGGCGACGCGGGCCTTGTTGGTCTGGAGGGGGCCGATCAGGTGCCAGTCGATTCCCGACACGATTTCGGGAGGCAGCTCGCGGTTCTTGGCCAAGGCCTCCTGGACGCGGTTCTCGCCGAAGACGCGGAGGCCGGCCTGCCAGGCCTCGGCGAGCACGGCGGCGGGCCGGGTCTTGCTGGCGCCCAGGAGGATCACGCTGTCCCGGGGCCGGGAAGCTCGGCGGCAGGCTTCCTCGATACGGGCGTTGATGCGGGCGAGGCGCTCGGGCAGCCCCACGATTTCAGGCCTGCTCTTCCTCGAAGTAGAGGATGCGCTTGCAGGACTCGCACTGCACGAGGCTGCTGCCGTTGCGGATCTCGACCACGACCTGGGGCCGCACGCGGTAATTGCAGGCGCTGCAGTGCCACTCGCGCTGCTTCTGGCCAGGCCGGTCGATGAGGCGCACGGCGGCCACGGCTCCCGTGGGGTAGCGGTCCAGGATGCGCTCGAACTGGGAGACCACGGGGCGCGGGAAGGCTTTCTTGAGGTCGTCGATACGCGCCTTGAAGTCGTCCACCTGGCGGGCGATGCCGGGTTTTTCGGCCTCCCAGCGGGTCATTTCGGCGGCGTAGCGCTCCTCGATCTCGCGGAAGCTCTCACGCAGGGCTGCCAGGTCCTTCTGAGCCTGCTCACTGCGTTCGAGGGAGGAGAAGGCCTGCTCTTCCTGGGAGGTGATCTGCCCCTTGACGGTGTCGATCTCCTGGAGCAGGGCGCCGTACTCGCGCTGGGTGCTGACCTTGTTGATCTGCTGCTGGTACTTCTTGAGCTTTTCCTGGGCGTCCTGAACGGCCGATTCCGCCGTCCGCCGCTGCTTGGCCGCCTCTTCGGCGTTGGCTTCTGTGGTCTGGATTTCCGCTTTGCGCCGCTCGTGCTCGTCGTGCAATTCGCGCATCCAGTCGGGGATTCCGTGCAACCGCTGCTCGGCTTCGCGGAGACCGCTCAATGCCGTCTGCAGCTCCAGGATGTTCTGGAGGGTCTGATTCATGGATAAGACGTCCGCTCCTCTCCAAGGCAAGTCATGGCATTCCGCCGGGGGACTCCGTCATTTTCAGGCTCGGAACGCTTCCGAAGTGGGTCCACCTGGATTTGAACCAGGGACCAACCGGTTATGAGCCGGATGCTCTAACCGCTGAGCTATGGACCCGGGGGAGAGCCCCCTTCAGGGCGAATCGGCATTGTACCACTCGCGGGCTTCCGCGCCGGGAGTCGGCTCGTCTGGAAGGAAATCGTTCCAGGCGCGGGCGAGAGTCCGCGCCATCTCGGCCTGCCGCGTTGGATCGGACACCGGCCGGCTGCCCTTCCCCTCCCAGCGCTCCAGGATGAGCCGCGGGGCTCCATCGCGGCCGGTCAGGGGAGGGGCGTCGAGGAAGCCCGTGAAAAGCCGCCGGAAAATCTGGCCCGGCCGTTCCGTGATCTCGGCGCGGGCAATGCGGGCGTTGCCGCGGCTCATCAGGGCCAGGCGGGCGCGGTAGTATTCCGGCTCCGGCGGCGCGAAGCGCGCTTCCCAGAGGAGCTGGTCGTTCCCCTGGACGAGCGAGAACCGGTTCGTGCCGTTGACCAGGTACAGCTCCGAGAGCACGGCGTTCGGGGCTTCGTGAAACAGACTGGGCGCCTGCGCCGGAGGCACTTCGCCTCCCACCGCCTCCACCAGGGTGGCCCACAGCCGCGCGGCGGCCACTCTCCGGTCCCGCGGAGCAGCGATCCTGCGTCCGGACTCCGACGGCAGCTTGACGACCAGCGGCACTTCGAGAAGCTGCCGGTCGAGGTTGCCGCCGTTCACGATCTGCCCCTTCTCGCCTAACTCCTCGCCGTTGGTCGAGGTCACCACGAGAAGGGTCCGGTCCCACTGGCCGCTGGCTCGCAACTCCTTGAGCAGCTTTCCCAGCCGGTCGTCGGCCCAGGCCACGTTGAGGCGGTACAGGGTCCGGAACCGCTGCTCGAGCCCGGGGGGCAGGGGAACGGCGGGATCGAAGAAGGGGGCGAGTTGGTGCGGCAGGACGCGGTAGGGCAGGTCACGCCCCCGCAGCCCGAGCCGCGCCACGAACTTCGGCCGCCGGTAATAGGGCGCCTGGGGCTCGGAGAAGTGGACCCACACGAACCGCCGCTCCCCGCCGGCAGAGCCCGCCGACCTGAGCTTCTCGCCCGCCTCGGTCCCCTTGCCGAGCTTGGTCAGGAGATCGAACCCCTGGCCGAACCCCGCCTCCTTGGAGTACATAGGCTCGCCCATGAAGCCGAAGGTCTCGTAGCCGCGGGCCTGGAGGGCCTCGGGCAGGGTGACGAGCGCCGGGGCGATGCGGTCTTCCATGCGCAGGACCCGGTGCTGCCAGGGGCGCAGGCCCGTGAAGAGGGAGGCCATCGACGGCTTCCCCCAACTCGACGAGGCGATCGCCCGGCCGGACCAGTCCGCCTGTTGGATCAGGGCGTCGAGGTTGGGCGTCAGCCCTGGATCGCCACCCAACCCTCCGACGGCGTCGGCCCGCAGGGAGTCGAAGGTGACGACGACGATGGGACCGTCATGGACCGGCGCCGTCGATGTCTGCGAAAGACGGCAGCCGGTCAGAAAGAGGAAGAGGACGAGGCCGAGTCGTCTCACCCGGCCTGTGGGTAGAGCTGCCGGTAGCTGTCCGAGAGGACGAGGATCCGCTTGACGTACGTCTTCGACTCTTCAATCCCCAGTCCTTCGAGGAAGTGGTCCAGCTCCTCGCCCCCGGACTCGTTCCACAGCCGCTTGATGCGGTAGGGGCCGCCGTTGTAGCCGGCGAGCGAGAGCTCCAGGTTGTCGTCGAACATGCTGAGCACCTGCCGGAAGTAGGTGGTGCCGAGCCGCACGTTGTACGAGGGGTCGGAGAGCTTCTCGTGCGAGTAGAGGAGGCCGTTCTTGACCGCCAGCTCGCGGGCCGTGGCCGGCATGAGCTGCATCAGGCCGCGGGCCCCGGCCCAGCTCTGGGCGTTGGTGTCGAAGGCGCTCTCCTGGCGGATGATGCCGAAGATCACGTAGGGGGGGATGCGGTTCTGCGCCGCCCAGGTGCGGATGGGCTCCTGGTAGTCGAGCGGGTAGTAGAGCCGGCGGGCCTCGTCCGGCACGGTGGCCTGGAAGGGGCCGCCCAGGGACGGGAAGGCGTCGCGGATCACCAGCACGCTCTTGCGGCGGTCGCCCCGGCGGGCGAGGACGACGGCCTCCAGGGCGCGCACGGACCGCGGCTGGACCTTCTCCTTAACCAGCTCCGCCTCGGAGAGGGCGAAGTCGTCGAGCCCGAGGTCCGTCAACAGCCGGGCGCGGTCGAGCGCCGGGTCCACGGGCCAGGGCTCCTTGGCGGTTCCCGCGGTCATGGCTGCCAGAACGGCGGGCTTGCCCTTCATGCGGTTCAAGGCGCTGCGGCGGTAGAAGTCGGACGTGTCGGCCTGGACGATCTCGTTGTAGATCTGCTGGGCACGCTCGTTCTCTCCCAGGGCGTCGAAGGCGCGCGCTGACCAGTACCGGCCGCGGCGGGCGCTCGACTCCTCGGGGTAGAGGGAGAACAGCTCCGTCCAGTAGCCGATCGCTCCCGAGTAGTTCCGCCGGCCGTACTCCTGCCAGCCCACCTGCCAGAGGTTGGTGGCGCCGGTCGTGTCCCTGGGATCGATGCGGCGCAGGCGGCGCAACGCCTCCATGGCGCGGTCGAACTGGTCGTCCTCGCGGTAATCGGCATAGAGCGACTTCAGGGCCTTGCCCGCGAGCTCCGGGTCGGCACCGCTCTGGGCCACCTTCTCCAGGTACTGCTGGGAGAGAAGGCGCAGTTGCTGCCGCTCGGCCGAGCCCAGATTGGCGCGTCCGCGCTGGGCGGTGGCGGCGTCTTCCGCCGCCATGGCCCGGGTCCAGGCGAGTGCCGCCGACTGCTTCGAATCCTGGGCTTCCTTGCCGGCCAGCAGCTCGAGGGCGTCGCTACCGCGGTGGGCGCGGGTCAGGGCCTGGGCCTTGAGCAGGTACCACCCGAGGTCGCGGTCCGCCAGGCCGGCGGAGTCGAGCGCCGCGAGCGCGTTGGCGTCCAGCTTCAGGTCCAGCAGGGCCTGGGCTCGCCGCTTGAGCTGATCGCCCGTGAGGACGCCGGACCAGGTCACGGTGCCGCTCGGATCGCGGAAGATCTCCACCACCTTGAGCTCGGAAGCCTTGGCCGGGAAGCTCACCAGCAGCCGGCGGGCTGATTCGGCCTGGACCTCCAGATCCCCCAGGCGGTTGCCGATCTCCCAGGCCAGGGCTTCGAGCTGGGCCGCTTCATCCCCCCTCATTTCCTCGCTGCGGCCGGCCTGGACGAGATCCAGGGCGCGCCGGGAGTCGCCGCGGCTCCAGGCGAGCGTCGCAGACTTGAGCAGGGCCCGCGGGCGCAGCACCGAGCCGGGGTAGTCGCCCAGGAGCCGGGCGAGCGAGTTCTGGGCGAGGAGGACGTGGCCGCGGGCCGCCGCCGCGTCGCTCAGGATGTAGAGCCGCCAGTCCTCCAGAGGACCGTCGGGATCGGTCGCCGCGAACAGCCGGTCTTCCGCATAGGCGACCTGCTCGCAGGAGTGGGCGTAGAAGCCGAGGAGGAGCTGGGCGAAGGTGGCCTCCTGGCCCTTGCCCGCGAGGACCGGCGCCAGGGCCTTGTAGGCGGCGGCGCAGTCCTTGCGGCGCACGGCGGTGGCGGCCTCGGCATAGGCGAGAGAGGCCCGGTCGGTGTGGCCGGGCAGGGCGCTGGAGAGGCCATTGCGCGGAGGCGAAGTTGTGGCGGAGCCCAAGAGGAGAGGGACCAGCAGGACGAGCGCGGCGCGGTGGCGGATCGGCTTTCTACTTCTCACGATACTCCATCCAACGGCGGCCCCGGCGCTCCGGGGCCTTGTAGCGACGGCGGGTGTCAGATTCCCAGCGCTCTGGAATCGCCAGCGGCCAGGATTCGCACCAGCTCCTGGTAAAAATAATCGGTCGAGCGAAGGATCCGCGGGTCGACGCGCTCGTCATACATCTGGCGAGAGCGGTCGATGTCTTCCTTCAACCGTTCGTAGATGTCCCGGTTGCGGCGGCCTTCCTCGACCTGTTCCTCGTTGTAGAGCTTGATCTCGGAAACGAGGAGCCGGGCCAGGCGGCGGGCCTCCTCGTGCATGGTCTCGTCGGAGGGGGAAACGGGCACGCGGGTGGTGGCGAAGGCCCAGCCGGGACCGTCGACGCCGCTCGGAGGCCGCACTTCGGGCGTGCCGGCCGCGGAGGGCACGGGCTCTTCAGCGGCCGGCGCGGGGACCGCCACCGGCCGGAGCGGCGGCGGAGCCGCGGCGGTATCGGCGGCATTGGCGGCATTGGCGGCATTGGCCGCCTGCTGGACGGCCGAGCGCTGGAGCAGCACGGTGGCCTCCGGGCTCAGATCAGGGAACCGCACGGGAGCGGTGGGCTCCGGCTCCACGGAGCGGGGGTAGCGCGGCGCCTCCTCCACTCCCGTGGCGGCGGTGGCGGCCGCGCTCGAGGCCACCGGCAGCTCCTCGGTATAGCGGGGCGAGGCCTCAAAATGATCCACCGGAACGGCCGGCGAGACGGCGGGGACGGCCTCCTCCGCGGGCTCGGGCTCGGCGGCGACAGCCGACTGCTCGTCCTCGGCGGTCCAAGGAATGACCGCGGCCGCGGACTGCGGCTCCGGCTCGGCTACGTACTCCGGCTCGGCCTCGACCTCAACCTCCGCTTCGGCCTCAGGCTCGGGGGTAGTGACCGCGGGAGCGGCTGCGGCTGCCGGAGAGCTCTCCACAGCCTCCGCGCCCGCGGGCTCCTCGCCGGTCTCTTCATCAATCGGGGTCAGCGTGGGCGTCGCGGCACGCTCGCGGAAGGGGAGCGTCTCGATGGCCTGCGACGCCACGTAGGCGAGGATCTGGAGCGCCTCGGGGGCCAGCTCGGCCTCTTCGTTGCCTACGCGGTCGGCGTAGAGGGCGGCGGCCAAGCGGTCGCGCAGCACGATCGGCACGAGGACGCCGCCCTGGGGCAGCGGGCTCTCGACGCGGCTGCACAGCTCGGCGCAGTCGCCGGCCGACAGGCGCACGGCGCCCTCTCCCGCGAGCAGCCGGCCCCAGGCGCCGTTCTGCGGCGTGAGCGCGAGGTTACGGATCGCGCCCTCGGCCTCGTCGAAGCCCTCGCTCCCCCAGCCCCGCACCTCGCCGCCGCGCACCAGCAGCACGGCCGCGCGCGAGGCGTAGCGCACCGACTCCCGGAGGAGCGCGGCCAGGATCTCCGCCTGGGAGCGCGCGCGGTCGAGAGCGGCGACGCCGTCGCGCAGGTCGCACTGCGCGCCGCGCCGGGCATTCGACCCCAACGTGCGCTCGCTGTGGGAGAAGTCTTCGGGGGAAAGATAGGTGGCCGGCAGCGAGGGGGTGATCTCTTCGAGCCGCCGCTGGATCTCTTCATTGCTGGCGCGAAGCCGTTGGGAGATCTCCTCGCGCAGGGAGGTGACCGCCCGCTCAACCGTGGCACTGATCTCGCCGTTTACCTGCAGGACTCTTTCCGAAAGGGACATCCGTTGCTCTCCGCGGCCGTCCTCGATTCCATCTGAAGGAAGCCTGATTATTCTGTAGCCCGCCGCATAGTGTCAAGAAAATCCCTCTGGAACAAGGGCTTAGCCTCACCTACGCCTTGCTGGCCTTTCCGGCCCTGTGGTACGGTCGCCGAGGAGAAGTATAGGAGATTGTCGATGCATCGCAAGCACGGCGCTTCGTTCCGGAGCTCCCTCCTCCTCGCAATTCTCACAGGGTCGGCCGGGATCTTCGGCTGCGGACCCTCCGGCGAGCCGGAGGGAGGGGCGGAGACGACGGGAGCCGTCTCACAGGCGGCTGACGCGGAATGGAGTTGGCTCCAGGAGACCAAGAAGGAGCTCGACCAGCGGCGGACGGCGCTCGCCGGGAACGCCGATCCGAAGCTCCTCCGGGAGACCGAGGCTCTGTCCCTGGAGTTCAACCGCCGGCTCGTCGACCTCATCAACGCCGATCCACCGGTCCAGGGCGAGCCCGCGAGCGAGCGCCAGAAGGCGACCCTCCGCATGAAGAGCGACGAGGAGATCGTGCTCGCCCGCCAGTTCATCGAGCAGGGCGGCGACTACGAGCGCGCCATCGACATCTACAAGGAAGCCCTGGCGGTGGACCCCGGCAACCCGCGCCTGCGGGAAGAGCTCGCCCGCGCCCAGGCACACCGCTACATGACCCGGGAGATCTTCGACCAGGTTCAGGAGGGGATGGAACAGGAAGAGGTCCGGCGCCTCCTCGGCCAGCCCAACCTGCACAGCGTCCGCGCCTACCCGGACCGCGGCGTCGTCGGCTGGTTCTATCCCAAGGACGCGAGCGGCGCCGGCGCCGCCGTGTGGTTCCACAAGGAGGGCGGCCGGGCCACGGTCTACCTGGCCGACTTCAACGCCCTGGACCCACGGGCCCAGCCCGCGCCGCCGCCGGTCCCCGGGCGGTCCGCGCGGCCCACGACTTGACTTTCCTTCGGATTTCAGTCAAATTCGCCCTCTACGCCCCCGTGCGAGCGGGGGCGATTTCATCGAAAAAGAAAAGAGGTGAGTTCGGATGCCTGTTGTGCACGTGCGCGAGGAGGAGAGCTTCGAGAACGCGTTGCGCCGGTTCAAGCGCAAGGTCGAGAAGTCGGGGATTCTGACCGAACTGCGTAAGCGGCAGCACTTTGAGAAGCCCTCGGTGAAGCGCAAGCGCAAAGCCGTCCAGGCGCGCAAGAAGATCATGCGCAAGCTGATGGAAGAGCGCCGTCAGGGCCTGGCCTAAGTCTTCGCCAGTCTCCTGAAAGCAAACGGGAGGGCAGCCGAAAGGCTCCCTCCCGTTTTGTTTGTCTTGGGATCAATCGGCGGCGGTGGCGTCCACTCCTCGCGGCTCTTGGGCCGGAACGAAATAAGATGATGGAGCTTGGGAGGGGGAGCGGCTCCCTCGGTCCTTCACGCCCGTGCTACGGCTTCGGAGGAGCCGGAGTCTCCTTCTTCTCCTCCATGGCCGGCTTTGCCGCGGCCGGTATGGTGAAGCGGGAGTCGTCGAGCGCCGGGTTGACCTCGATCTTGGAGATCTTCATCACAGCTTTGCCGGGCATGCCCTTGAACTGTGTCTCGGTTGAATAGGGAAAGAGGACTCCGTCCACCGCCTTGTAGTCCCCAAGCGTGATGTCGCTCTCCATCACCTGGCCCTGCATGATGATCCTGCCGTTGGTCTTCACCGGCAGATAGCTCTCGGAGTCCAGGTAGAGGTAGAGGACGTCACCGCTCTTCTTGGTCACCTTGAGCTTGTAGGCGGGCGTTCCTTCGATGTCCTCCTTGCCGACATACTCGACGGTGTGACCTTTCTCCTTGTATTGGGTCAGGTACAAGGGATTGCTGTCCATCTGCTCCGCGGCCTGCTTGGCATCTTCGGCCGACATCTTCTCGGGGTCCTTCTTGCCCGTGAAGGGGGCGACCATCCAGCCCTCCGTGCCGTTCAGGGTCTGGATCATGGTCATGCCCTGAAAGGTGGTCTCGCTGCGGATCTTGTCGGGCTGCTTGTACTCGATGACCACCGTGGCCTCTATCCCCTGGGGCGCCATTGCCTTGCCTGTCATGCGGAACGACTTGATGGCCTCGACCTTCTCCCGGCCGCCGCTTGCCTTGAGGCTTTTCTCGATCAGCTCGTCAGCGGTCTGGGCCTGCACCGCGGCGCCCGCCAGACCGGCGACGAGCAGGCACGCAAATGTTTTACGAAGCATAGGGTCCTCCTTTAGTTTTGGGAAATACCTGACATTGGCCTTCAGTCCACCCGCAGCACGGCCAGGAACGCCTCCTGAGGGATGTCCACCCGGCCGACCCGCTTCATGCGCTTCTTGCCTTCCTTCTGCTTCTCGATGAGCTTGCGCTTGCGGGTGATGTCGCCGCCGTAGCACTTGGCGATGACGTTCTTGCTGATCGGGCGGATCGTCTCCCGGGCGATGATGCGCGAGCCGATGGCGGCCTGGAGCACGACCTCGAAGAGCTGACGGGGGATGAGGTCCTTCATCTTCTCGACCAGGTTCTTGCCCCGCGCGTAGGCCTTGTCGCGGTGGACGATCAGCGACAGGGCGTCGATCGGCTCGCCGTTGACGAGGATGTCGAGCTTGACCAGCTCGCTTCGCCGGTAGCCGCTCATCTGGTAGTCGAAGGAGGCATAGCCCCGCGAGATCGACTTCAGCCGGTCGTAGAAGTCGTAGATGACCTCGGCCAAGGGGAAGTCGTACTCGATGAGCACCCGGTCGGTCGTCAGGTACTGGAGGCTCTTCTGGTCGCCCCGCCGTTCCTCGGCGAGGCCGAGGATGCCCCCCACGTACTCCGCGCGGCTGATGATGGTGGAGGCGATGTACGGCTCTTCCAGGAATTCGAGCTTCCCGGGATCCGGCAGCTTCGAGGGGCTCTCGATCTCCTGGGACCGGCCGTCCGAGGTGTGGGCCACGTAGCGCACGCCGGGGGCGGTGGTGATGAGATCGAGATCGAACTCGCGCTCCAGCCGCGCCTGGATGATCTCCATGTGGAGGAGACCCAGGAAGCCGCAGCGGAAGCCGAAGCCCAGCGCTCCCGAGCTCTCCGGCTCGAAGGAGAAGGAGGCGTCGTTCAGGCGCAGCTTGTCCACCGCGTCGCGCAGGTCCTCGTAGTCGTCCGCCGAGACCGGGTAGAGGCCGGCGAAGACCATGGGCTTGACCTCCTTGAAGCCCGGGTACGGCATCTCCGTGGGGCGCGCCGCGTGGGTCACCGTGTCGCCGATCTGCGCCTGGATCAGGTCCTTGATGCCCGCGTAGAAAAAACCCACCTCGCCCACCGAGAGGTCCTGGACCGGGCTCGGCTTGGGGTTGAAGATCCCGAGCTCGTTCACCTCGTAGACCCGCCCCGAGGCCATGAGCTGGATCTTGTCGCCCTTGCGCAGGGTGCCGTCGACCACGCGCACCATGCAGGCAACGCCCCGGTAGGGGTCGTACCAGGAGTCGAAAAGCAAGGCCTTCAAGGGCGCCTCGAGCTGGCCCTGGGGCGGCGGCAGGCCGGAGATGACCCGCTCCAGCACGTCCTCGATGCCGATTCCGGCCTTGGCCGAGGTCAGCACGGCGTCGTGGGCGTCGATGCCGACGACGTTCTCGATCTGCTCCTTGACCCGGTCGGGATCGGCCGCGGGAAGGTCGATCTTGTTGATCACCGGGATGAGGTGGAGATTGCCGTTGACGGCCAGGTAGGCGTTGGCGAGCGTCTGCGCCTCCACCCCCTGGGCCGCGTCCACCACCAGGAGCGCCCCCTCGCAGGCGGCGAGGCTGCGCGAGACCTCATAAGCGAAATCCACGTGGCCCGGCGTGTCGATGAGGTTGAGCTGGTAGGTCTCGCCGTCTTTCGCCTTGTAGAACAGGCGTACGGCCCGGGCCTTGATGGTGATGCCCCGCTCCCGCTCCAGGTCCATGTCGTCCAGGAGCTGGTCCATCATGTCCCGCTCCGAGACGGCGTGGGTCGTCTCCAGGATGCGGTCGGCCAGGGTGGATTTCCCATGGTCGATGTGGGCGATGATGGAGAAGTTGCGGATGCGCTCGTGCGGAGTCATGGCACCTGGGATAACCGGGATAAAGGCCGGGGAAATCCGGTGGAGCGCGGAAGGGTACCGGAAATCGAAATCGCTGGGTAGGGGCGGCCCCATGGGGCCGCCCTGTTCAAGGAGACCGCAACGACAGGCAGGGCGGCCACGCGAGGCCGCCCCTACGGGAAGGTTCTACGATTCGTCGTAGCTGATCTCCATCCCCCGGATCTTCCAGGCGGACAGGGCGATCAGCGCCAGGGCCAGGATGAGCAGTCCCGGAATGGCCACCCAGGGCGAGGGCGCGTCCGCCAGCAGGGCGAGCGGGCCCTCCGAGATCGGAATCGGGCAGAGCGACTGCAGGTAGTGGAACACGCTCACCTTCTTGAGCAGCGGCGGCAGCAGGAAGAGGATCGCCTCCCAGCCGAAAACGGCGAGCGCCGGGATCGCCGGGCTCTTGAAGAAGAACCCCAGGGCGAGGAAGACGGAGCCGTAGCCCACGCAGGCCAGGAACGTCACCAGCAGGTACGCGCCCAGGTGCCCCAGGCCCGGCCCGCTGAACAGGAAGTTCTGCACCGCCGTCGACTCGTGAGGCACGTAGGCCAGGAAGAACGAGACGAGGGTCGTCAGGCCGAACAGGAAGAAGGAGACCAGCAGCCCGGTGAAGAACTTGGCCGCCA
This sequence comes from uncultured Thermoanaerobaculia bacterium, assembly GCA_964245465.1. Taxonomy (GTDB): domain Bacteria; phylum Acidobacteriota; class Thermoanaerobaculia; order Multivoradales; family UBA5704; genus DATARR01. Next base: position 6,968 of record CAXTNS010000048.1, on the reverse strand, counting down.
CCAGCACCTCCCGCCGCACGGGCGAGAGGAAGTAGTAGTGGAGGCTCCGGTCGAGCAGCTCGCGGCGGATCAGGTTGCCGAAGATCGCCACACTGGCCAGGAAGATGACGATCCGCACGATGAACGTCTGGTAGAGCCCGGCGAAGAAATTAGTCGCGTCGGAGACATCGGAGACGCTGGAGACGCCGTCGCCCGGGATCACGATGCGCAAGGTGAGGATGAAGACCGGAGCCAGGGCCAGCAGGTACAGTCCCCAGGACCGGCGGAAGCCCTTGCGGATGTCCAGGCGCATGATGGCCAGGACCTGGCGCCACCAGTGCCCCCAGGGACGGCCGCCGCGCCCGGGCCGGGCCGTCGCGGTCGTTACGGTTGTCGAGCTTACGATCTCGCTCACGACTTTTCTCCATTCGAGCCGATCAAATACTGATAGACCGCGTGCACGTCCGCGTCGGCCGGAGCCACCGACTCCACAGCCAGGCCGGTTTCGAGCACGATCTCGTTGAGCGCCAGGTGGAAGCGGTCGGCGTCGCGCGTCCGCACCAGCAGGCTCCGGCGATCGTCGCCAATGCTCGCCTCGACTACGTGGTCCTGCTCGAAGACCCGCGAGGCCAGCAAAGACGGGCGGTCGCAACGGATGAGCACCTGTACCGGGTGCTCCTCCTCCATCTCGTCGCGCACCTCGCCGATGTCGCCCTCGGCCACGATGTAGCCGCCGTTGATGAGCACCACCTGGTCCGAGATCAAGTCGACTTCATGAAGGATGTGGCTGGAGACGATGACGTGGAGACCGCCGTCCGCCAGCTCGCGGAAGAGGGCGATCACCTCGGCGCGGGCCATGGGATCGAGCCCGTTCAGGGGCTCGTCGAGCACCAGCACCGAAGGCTGGTGGGCCAGCGACTGAGCGAGCCGCGCCCGCTGGCGCATGCCCTTGCTGTAGCCCGCCACCTTGCGCCCGGCGGCGTCCACCAGCCCCACCCGCTCCAGGGCCTTCCAGGTGAGCGTGTCGGCCTCCTTGGCGGAGAAGCCGTGCACCCGGAGATAGGACTCGATGAACTGGTAGCCCGTCAGGCCCGGCGGGAAGGAGTCGTACTGCGCGGCATAGCCGACGTGGCGGAACAGCTCCTCGGGATGGTCCGGGGTGATGCCCAGCACGCTCATCTTGCCGCGCGAGGGACGAATCAGCCCCACCATCAGGTTCATCAGCGTGGTCTTGCCCGAGCCGTTCGGACCCACGAGTCCCGTGATGCCCGGCGGGATCGACAGGTTCACCCGGTTGACCCCCAGGACGTCGCCATAGAACTTGGAGACGTTCTCGAACACGACCCGGCGGTCCACGGCCACGTTCACATTGGCGGCAGTGGCGGCGGCCGGCACGGCCTTCATCTCGGATTCCATGGGGGCAATCATCGCACCACCTCATACGCCCGGATCCGGCGGGAGAGGAGCCACAGGCACAGAGCGCAGGCCGCGGCGAGCGACAGCCACGCGGCCCATAGCGGCATCGCGAGCTCCGCGTCGATCGTCTGGCCGAAGAGCGAAGCCCAGACGTTCTGCACGGCGGCCCACATCGAGGCCAGCCAGCCCCACCAGGTGTCGAGCGCCTCGTTCAGGGCCCTGGCGAAGCCGGAGAGGACGAAGAAGACGATCATCAGGGTCACCCGCGCCACCGGCTTCCACTTCACCCAGGCCGAGATGGCGAGCGACACCAGCGAGAGCACGAGGATCCAGACCCAGCTCCCCACGAAGATGGCCACACCCGTTCCCAGGTTCTCTCCCAGCCAGCCCGTCCCGTCGAGATAGGCCTGGAAGAAGAACAGCAACATGCCGGGAATCCAGGTGATCAGCGACATCAACGTGACCAGCACCATCATCTTGCCCAGCACGTATTCCGTGCGGGTGAACGGGCGCGACAGATAGAGCGGCAGCCCATTGTTGCGCAGGTCGGGCGCGATCAGGGCCGGCCCCACGAACAGGGCGAGGAAGAACGCCAGCGTGCCCTGAAAGGACAGGCCCCGGCTGAAAAAGGTGGCATTGATCGGCAACGCGTCCTTGAGCTGCTCCAGCGGCAGGTTCAGGAACTTGAGCGCCGCCAGGTTGTGGTGCAGATAGATCATCAGCAGCCCCGCGAACGGCAGCGCGAAGCAGAGCGTGAAAAAGGCGATGAAGAACTTGCTCTGAAACACCTCCCGGAAGGCGTAGCGCGGGAGGATCAGGAAGCGCGACCCCACAGGGGTAAGCGGTCCCTTATAGCGTCCGTAGTTGCGCTCATACACGGCCATTTTCGCGGACCTCCGTCTCCATGGCCTTGAGGAAGATGTCCTGCAAGGAATCCTTTTTGTAGTCGAGCCGGCGGATCTGCACCTGCCGCTCGGCGGCGAGCCGGTAGAGGTCACGGACTTCGATACCTTCCGGCAGCACGACCTTGATCTTCTGCTTGGCGCCCATGGCCATCTCGCAGCCCAGGGCCTCCACGGCGGAGGCGAAAGAGCCCTCTTCGCCCCCGCGCACTTCGATCTCCAGGAACTTGCGGTTCGCCCGCCGCTCCTCCTCGAGATTGCAATAGGTGGCGATGGAGCCGCCCTTGAGGACGAGCACCTCTTCGCAGCACTCCTCGACGTCGCGCAGAAGGTGAGATGAAAGAATGCTGTTCACCTCGCCCGTGTCGCGGATGTCCCGGATCAGCCGGAGCATGCGCTCCCGGGCCGCCGGGTCGAGGCCGTTGGTCGGCTCGTCCAGGAAGAGGAGCCGCGGCCCATGCACCAGCGCCTGGGCCAGCTTGGCGAGCTGCTTCATGCCCAGAGAATAGGTATCGACATTGCGATAGCGCGCTTCGCCGAGCCCCACGTAGAAGAGCGTCTCGTGGGCGCGTTCGAGGGCGCGTTCGGAAGGAAGGCCCGAGAGCTCCCCCATCAACCGGACGAACCGCACCGCGGTCATGCCGGCGATGAAAGCGTCGCTCTCGGGCATGTAGCCCATCAGGCCGCGGATGGTGCGCGCCTCGGTCTGGATGTCGTGACCGAAGATGCGCGCCGTCCCCGCGGAGGGAGCGTGGAACCCGAGAAGGGTGTGGAGCAGCGTCGTCTTGCCGGCGCCGTTGGGACCCAGGAGGCCGATGCACCGGCCGGTCAGGGAGGCGTTCAACCCCTTGAGGATCGGACGCCCCCCGAACTGGACCGCGAGGCCCTGGAGCTCGATGACGGGTGTGGTCGGGTCGGACATGTTCGCTGCTCCAGGGCCTGGGGGGCCTAGTTGGCGTCCGCCTGCCGTTCAGCCTCGGCGGCCGCGTCGTGCGCCTGGTCCATCAGCCCGGCCAACCCGCCCATGCCGGCGAGGGTACCGAGGTTCAGGCCCAGAGGGTTCTGGTTGCTGCCCGCGAAGACGATGCGGTCCGGCTCCGCGTAGGCGTAGTAGAGCGTGGGACCCTGCGCCGCCAGCCACGCGGTGAGCTTGGCCGGTGCGCCCTGCGGTCCGTTCTTCTTGGCGCCACCCTCGGGGATCAGCTTGGAGGCCGACTTCGCGAGCGGCGCCAGGTTCTGGTAGACCAGGGCCGAGACGTTCACCTGGCCGTCCGGACCCAGCAGGTCGCGGAACTTGGCCGTGGTGGCGAGCGTCACGCCCGAGTCCCGGAGCTGGATGGCCCGCTCGAGGAGCGCCCGGCTCGGGCCGGCCACCATGTAGCCGTCCTCGAACACGTAGTGGAGCTCCACCTTGGGGTCCGTCCCCTGGATGGCGTAGAAGGTGCGTCCACCGGCCTGTTCGCTGGTGAGCGTCACACCGGCCTTGCCTTCCTTGCGGATCTCGGTGTTGATCTGGGCCACGGCCCGCGCGAACGTCTGCTGGAGCCGCGCCGGGTCGTACACCTCGGCCACCATCTTCCAGGAGGGCGAGGGCAGCACCGGACCGTCCAGAGCCACCGCCACCTCGCCGCCGAAGGGCGCCGCGAGATCGTTCCGCACGTCGAAGCCGTGCTTGGTCTGGGCCTCGGCCAGCTCACGGGCAACCTCGGGGTTCATGGCGAGCATTTCGTCGAGAATCGTCACGGGATTCTTTACGACGAACGCCGCCGCAAGGTTTGCGTCCGGAGAGAAAAAGCTCAGGCTCCCCATCGGAGCCGGAGCGGCAACCCAGGAGGCCACGCCCCGCCGGGTCTGGGTGAAGGTCAGGGCGGCGCGGGTCTCGGCCCGGCCTTCGATCTCGCGGCGGTCGATGATGAAGTGCTCCACGTCGAGGATGCCCATCCGCTCCGCCGTCTGCTGCGACTCCGAGGACTCGTCCGCCTGCCCCTCGCGCACCAGCGTGCCGAGGTCGGCCGCGAACAACCAGCCGGCGCCGTCCCGGTAGTCCTGGGCGACGCGGCCGTGGAAGCTGCTGGACGTGAACGCATTCCCACTGCCATTGCCGCCCGCCGCCACCTTGCGGATCTCCGCGGCGGAAGGCGAGGCCACCATCAGACCGTCGTGCAGCCACACCAGCAGGGCATCGCTATCGCTATTAGCGCCGGCCGCGGCCGGGTCGTCGATGAAGCGGACGGCGTGACGGCCATCCCCCTCGTGACCCGCCAGCTCCTGCTCCACGGCGGCGCGGAACGACGCCTCGTTGGCCACCTCGGCCAGCAGCACCGGCGCGTGGTCACTGCCGTCGTGGTCGCTGGCGTTCATGGCCACCGCCACCTCGTCGCCCAGGTAGCGGCCCAGGGCGCCGACCTTCTCGATCATGTCGTGGAACTTCTGCTCGTTGCCGGTCGAGCGCAGCATCTCGCTCCACCACTGGGCGAGCGACGGGCTCTCGGCGATCTTCTCGTCCAGGATGCGCTGCGTCTCGTTGAGGCTCTTCGACAGGTTCGGCAGCGCGATCCAGATCGTCGTCCCCTCGGGGGCGAGATCGAGCAGCCGGGTCGAATAGCGCAGGCCGGGCCGCTCCACGCGGGAATCGATGTCCTGGCCCAGGGCGGTCAGCTCGGCGAGCAGCGCGTCGTACTGCTTGGCGTTGCGGCTCCAGGCCACCTCCTCGCGCACCGGCACGGCCTCGACGCTCGCGTGCGTCGCTATCTGGTTGCCCGGGTGGAGGACGCTCTCCCTCTCGCCCTGCTCGACGTGCACCTCACCCTCGATCACCGACACGCGCGAGCCCTTGGTGCCCGAGTTGACGGAGAAGATGGTGCCCACCACCGAGACCAGGGCGTCGCGGGTGGCCACGTACAGGTGGCGGTTCCGCTGCTTGGCGGCCTGGACGATGATCTTGCCCCGCTCCAGTTGGATGGTGTTGCCCTTGCGGCTGGCGTCGAGCGCGAAACCGGCGCGCTCGCCCATCTCGATCAGCGAGCCGTCGGCCATGCGCACCAGGGCCGTCGAGCCCTTGGCCGTGCGCACACCTTCGTGCTCGTCGATCGTCTCGCCGATCTGGATCGGCTCGCTGGAGTCGCCCGCCACCCGGTAGAGGGTGCCCTCGACCGACTCGATGCGGGCCATCTGGGAGCCGCCCGCGAGCATCTCCTGGATCAGCACGAACAGGCCGAAGCCCAGGGCCACGGCCAGCACGGCGGCCAGCGGCATCCACACCCGGCGGTCGCGGGTCCAGGACGTCTTCGCGGCCGGACGGGCCTTCACCGTATTGCCCTCGCGGGCCTCCTTGAGCGCCCGCCGGCAGGGGACGCAGGAACGCGTATGGTCCTCGACGAGCAGCGCGCGCGCCGGGGACAGCTCACCCCGCAGATAGGCGGGGATCAGGGACCGGAAATCCTCGCAGCCGTGCAGGCTACCGGTCATTGGCGGGGTCGGAACGGCCGGAGCCGTCTGGGCGGCCGCCGGGGAGGAGGCAGCGCCTCCGGCCTGCAGCCGTGCCCACACGCGGGCCGCCGCGGCCTCGACCTGCCGGGGATCGATGGCTTCGTCCGCCACCTGGCCGATCACCTCGTCGAGGAGATCGTCGTTCTTCTTGAACAGGCTCATGACAGTTCTCCTTGAAGCGACCCCAGCTCTTTCTGAAGCCGGTGCCGCGCGCGATGCAGTAGAACGGCGATGGAGGTCTGGGAGGCACCCAGCATCTTCGCGATCTCCAGGTTGCCCAGCCCTTCGAGGTAGCGGAGCGTGAAGATCTCGGCCTGGCGGGGGGAGAGGCGGGACATCGCCTCCCTCAGCTTGGCCTTGAGCTCCTGGCTCCCCCGGGCGCGCTCCGGACCGACGTCCGAAACGTCCACCAGGGATTCGCCCACCTCGTCCAGGTCGACCTTCCGGGACCGCTTGCGCCGCCGCATCAGATCCAGAGCCGCGTTGACGGCCGCCCGGTGGAGATAGCTCCCCGCGCTCTCTGAAAGATCCGGCTGCTCCTCTCGCCGCAGAAGTCGGGTGAATACGGTCTGCAGGACGTCTTCCGCGTCCATGGCGTTGCCGGTGATCCGGAACGCCGCGCGGTAAACCGCCCCATGATGCTCCCGGAAGAGCCCTTCCAGGGCTCCTATCGGGGGGCTTTCGAGCGGTGGTCTGTCATACGCTGCGGCTTGCACGCCTCCTGCCCTCCTTTCTCCTTCGCCCATGGAACGCACCTCCTTGAGATTTCTTACAGGGTACTCCGGTTGGGGTTGAAGCACGTTTCTGCTCGAGTACCGCGTCTCGGTCGCGTCTACGCGTCGGAGAGGGTGCGCGTCCTCTGTAGAGGGCGTTTTTTCTTTGGGGGCGATCGCCCGATAGCTCTCGCCGAGCCACTCGTGGAGCAATTCCAGGGGGACCTCGTCGCTGCTATCCTGTTTTTCTACCAGGAGCGTTGAAGATGAAGAATCCCCGCACCTCAGAAGACCAATTACCCGAGAGGAGACCCTCAGGCAGTTCCCTTCCCTCGAGGAAGAGGACATCGATGCCTGCCTGACGAATCGAGGACGTTGATTACTCGCCTGAAGCCTATTCCCTCTCCCTCCCCTCTCCCTGCCGGGCAAGCAACGTCGAAACCCCCGCCGCCGCCAGTCCTCCCAGGAG
>CAXTNS010000047.1:16859-18763 GCA_964245465.1 uncultured Thermoanaerobaculia bacterium | reverse complement strand
CACCAGCAGGAACAACGGAATCAGCAGGCCCGTCAGGCCGAAAAACACGAACGCCACGGCCGAGATCTGGGCTCCCACGGCCCCGATCCAGTTCTGGGCGTGAGCCCCCTCCTCCGCCACCCGGTGCAGCAGGCTCGGGTCCTGAGGATGATGGCTCCCCAGTCCCAGCACCAGGAAGATGCCCGACGCCAGCAGCACCAGGCCGAGGATCTCCCGCCCCTTCTCCGGAGAAAGGGTCGGCCGCTCAGGCGTCTGGCTCTTCTTGCGAACGATGGCGACGGACATGGCTCAGGTTCGAGAAATTGGATGAGGAAACGACCCTCAAAGTAGCTTGAAGTCTAGCACATTGAGGCGTGCGCACCCTCGCCCCCGATCCAGTGGATAGGGGGCGGGGCTGGCGGATCTGGACGAGAAGCGTTCCCTCAGTAGCCGAACAGCACCAGATCGGGACCCACGACATGGCCCGCCTCGACGTCCGTCGTAACGTGGTGGAAACCCGCGCGGTACCAGACGACGACGTCCTTGCTGAAGATGTTCTCGCCGTTGCGGAACCCATCGATGCGCGCCTTGTCGGAATTCGGATAGGTGATCGGCGAGGTCGAGTCGTCGATCTCGTTGGCCTTGTAGAGCAGAGCCCACTGATCCGCCACGGCGAAGCTATCCGCGAAATTGTTGAGATCGGGGCGGATCTGCACGTACCCCGGTCCCAGAGTGTTGAAGACGTTCCAGTACAGATCGGTCCCGTACGGATTGCTCCCCCGCGTCATCACGTACTCCGTGGTCAGGTTCACCCAAGTGTCTGGAAGACCGTCGAAATCCGTGTCCCGGAGCTCCTGCACGCCGTTGTTGGCGTTGTTGATCACCGCGAAATCGAAGCGCCAGTAGGCGTGATGCGTGTGCTCGTGGCAGACGCAACTGTCGGCCACCGCCGCGAAGTAGAAGCGGGGCTTGAGGATGCCGTCCGTGGTGAACTTCCACTGCACGACGTAGCGGTACCAGCCCGCCTCGAGCTCGCTCTCCACCGTGGCCGTGCCCGAGCCGCTGTCCCAGATGGCCACGCCGTTGAAATTGCCCGCATCCACCCCGTTGTCGGCCATGTTGACCGGCTTCTCAGTGCATCTGCGGATCCCCGCCGGGTTGTCGATACCGTTGCAGGTGAACTTGCTCTCCTCGTTCAACCAGTCGCGGAAGGTGCCGCAGCCACCCGGCTCATACTTGACGTTGATCACCGGAACGCCGGCCCGGTTGAGCACCTTCTTGCCCTTGTAGTAAACGTCGACCAGCTCGACCCCGGAGCCGTCCACACCACTTGAGATATTGGGCTCGATCACCGTGAAGCGCCACAGCTCCGCGCCGCCGCGCGAGACCGTCACCAGGGCACTGCCACTGCTCCCGGTCGAGCTCTGGAGCGCGTCCGGAGGGCCGCACGTGGCGAGCGTCTCGAACGCCACCTTGGCCGCGTCCGTCGTGGCGGGAAGGACGGTGCCGTCCGCCACGTCGACCAGGAGGATCTGATCGGCCACGCGCGCAGCCCGCCCCTCCGGGGTCCCTCGCAGGTAGACGTGGACCCACCGCCGGCCCTGCTCCACCGTCGCCCCCGGCATGGCTGTCGAAACGGTGTAGAGCCCTTTGCGGATGGAAGGCCCCACCCCGGGGCTCTTCTCCAGGATGCGTCGGGCGAGCCGCAACTCCTCCGCGCTGGGCCGGACCACCCGGCTCGTGACCTCCAGGCCCTTCTCCGGCACGTCCTGGAACTGAAGCGGGCGCACCCGCGTCTGGTTCGACGCCGGGTCGTAGGTCACGACCTCGCACTGGTCCATCGCGGGGCCGAGCCGGGTCGAGAGGACCCGCTGCTTGCCCGACTCGGTGGTCACCCGGGGCGCCTGCTGGCAACCGTTCTGGAG
>CAXTNS010000047.1:0-16849 GCA_964245465.1 uncultured Thermoanaerobaculia bacterium | reverse complement strand
GGAGCGGGGTGATCCGGATGTCCAGCTTGTCGTCCGCGGGCGTGGCGGCACCGTCCTGGGCCGCGAGCGAGGGGCGGGGCGAGAGGAGGAGGGTCACGGCCAAGGTAAAGACGGGGCCAAAACGAAGCAGACTCATAGGGAGACTCCTTCCTGAAATGCACCGTTCCTGGGACCTTCCCCGGAAGTTTTTGGGCATCTCTGGAGTCATGGTCGCACAGAGTAATTCTAGATTCAACATATGCTTCAAAATCTCCAGGATGGCCTCGCTGTTTTCTCGATTACCCGCCCTTTGCCCTTTCCCCTCTTGCCCCGGTCTATTCCTTCCAGGTGCCTGCCCGAAAAGGAAAGCCCGGAGCGCCGCCGCCGCTCCCTGCCAAAGACCGGGACGGAGGCCGGGGAAGGCCGGAAGGCTATACTCATGGATATGGACCTGACGGTCTTCCCCGGCGGTGACTTGGTCGAAGAGAGCTTGGCCGACCTCGCTCGCGGCATTGAGACCATCCCCGCGCTCCTGGTCTCCATCGGTGCCCACCGCCTGCGCCGCATCGGCCTGCCTGTCCCCGAGGGGGTCTACCCCACCCCCGAGCACCGCCTCTACGTAAAACTGGCCGAGACTGACCCCGACTCTGCCCGCTCCCGCTACAACGCCCTGGTGAGACGGCTCGTCAGGTGGAGCTTTGAGCTACCCCCCTCAACACCAACGTGATCTGGCGATGGGCGAGTAAGTGATCTTCAATTCTAACAGAGCCCTCGACCTCCTCAGAGTCGGCACCGGCCTGCCCCACGCCACCTTCCGCGAAAGCCAGGAGGACGCCATCCGCCACGTTGTGGAAGGCCGCGGCCGACTGCTGGTGGTACAGAAGACCGGCTGGGGTAAAAGCTTCGTCTACTTCATCGCCACCAAGATGTTGCGCGAGGCGGGAACAGGACCGGCTTTGCTCGTCTCTCCCTTGCTGGCGTTAATGCGCAACCAGATCTCGGCGGCCAGGCGGATGGGGGTGCGGGCGTGTACCATTCATTCCGACAACCAGGGCGAGTGGGATGACGTCGAGGCGGCTCTGCGGCGCGACGAGGTGGACATCCTCCTCATCTCTCCCGAGCGGCTGGCCAGTGAGCGGTTCCGCGACAAGGTGCTGGCGGGCATCGCGGGACGGATCTCCCTACTGGTGATCGACGAGGCCCACTGCATCTCGGACTGGGGGCACGACTTCCGCCCCCACTACCGCCTCTTGGAGCGCATATTGCGGGCATTGCCCCCGAACGTGCGGCTGCTGGCCACCACGGCCACCGCGAACGATCGCGTGATGGATGACTTGCGGCAGGTGCTCGGGCCGGACCTCCACGTCTCGCGCGGCGATCTGAACCGGCCGTCCCTCGTGCTCCAGACCATGCGCCTGCCGAACCGGGCAGATCGCCTGGCCTGGCTGGCCGAGCAGGTGGCCGCGCTGCCGGGCCACGGGATCATCTACACCCTGACGATCCGCGACGCCGTCCAGGTAGCGGATTGGCTCCGGTCCCGCGGATTGAACGTGGCCTCCTATACAAGCGAGACGGAGGGCCGGGCGGAAGCGGAGCAAGCCCTGCTGGACAACCATGTGAAGGCGCTGGTGGCCACCACGGCGCTAGGCATGGGCTTTGACAAGCCCGACCTGGCTTTCGTGATCCATTACCAGACGCCGGGCTCGGTGGTGCACTATTACCAGCAGGTCGGCCGGGCCGGCCGGGCTCTCGACGCCGCCTACGGTGTGCTGCTCAGCGGGGAAGAGGAGACGGACATCAACTATTACTTCATCGAGAGCGCGTTCCCCACGCGCGCGGAGGTCCGCGATGTTCTCGATGCCCTGGAAGCCGCGCCCGAGGGCCTTTCCGTCCCCCAACTGCTTGGCACGGTAAATCTCAGCAAAGGACGGATCGAAAAGACCATCGCGCTGCTGTCCCTGGAATCCCCGTCGCCGATCGCCAAGCAGGGTACGAAATGGCAACTGACGGCGGCAAACCTGAGTGAAACGTTCTGGCAACGGGCCGAGCGGCTGACCGAGTTGCGGCGCGATGAGCAACGGCAGATGCAGGAGTATGTGAGCCTCCCCTCCGGCCACATGGAATTTCTCATCCGGGCGTTGGATGGGGATCCCGGCACCATCGGCCTGCCGGTATTGCCACCCTTGCCCATGACGGCGGAGCCAGCCCTGGTACGCGAAGCCGTGGCCTTTCTCCGCCGGACCCACCTGCCGATTGAGCCGCGTAAGCAATGGCCGGACGGCGGGATGCCTCAATATAAAGTAAAAAGAAATATCCCTGTCGAGCTTCAGGCCCAGCCCGGCAAGGCGCTTTCCATCTGGGGAGACGCCGGCTGGGGCGGCCTGGTCCGCGAGGGCAAATATCGGAACCGGCGTTTTTCCGAAGACCTTGTAAAAGCCTGCGCGACCCTGGTGCGGGAGTGGAACCCGCAGCCGGCTCCCACGTGGCTGACCTGCATTCCGTCGCTCCGGCATCCCCATTTGGTGCCCGATTTCGCTCGGCGTCTGGCTGCGGCTCTGGCCCTCCCTTTCCATGAGGTGCTGAAAAAAACGGATGCCCGGCCGGAGCAGAAGACTATGGCGAATAGTACGCAACAGGCGCGCAACATCGACGGTTCCCTGGCGATTTCCAATCAGCCGCTGCCCGCCGGCCCGGTCCTGCTCGTGGATGACATGGTGGATTCGCGCTGGACGTTCACCGTCGCAGCTTGGTTGTTGCGCTCTCACAGCAGTGGCGAGGTGTTCCCTCTGGCGCTCGCGTTGACAGGACCAGAAAATTGAACGGGCAACTGTCCCCCAACACGCAGGCCATCCTGCTCTTGACGACGCCTCTGATCGCGGGGCGCGGCGGGCGTGCCGCTGATCTATTGACATTGGGTGAATACAAGCGGCTGGTGCAATTCCTGCGCGAAAAACAACGGCAGCCGGCGGACCTGCTGGAGCCCGGGGCACGGGAATGGATCGAAGAGCGACCGCAGCTCCCCGACATCGGCCGTCTCGAACGCCTGCTGGGCCGCGGTTTCCTCCTGAGCCAAGCCATCGAGCGCTGGCAAACGAGGTCTATCTGGGTCCTGAGTCGCGCTGACGCCGAATATCCAAAGCGATGGAAAGCACGCCTCAAGGAAGACGCGCCACCGGTTCTCTACGGCTGCGGAGACATCTCGCTCCTGGAATCCGGCGGCCTTGCCGTCGTGGGCTCGCGGAACGTGGATAACGAATTGATCGCCTACACCGAAGGCATCGGCCGGCTCGCGGCAAGAGCAGGACGTACCCTCGTCTCGGGCGGCGCGCGCGGCATCGATCAGGCCGCTATGCGCGGCATACTGCAAGCGGGAGGCAAAGCCTTAGGAGTCTTAGCCGACAGCCTGGAAAAGGCAGCCCTGCACCGCGAGAACCGCAACTTCCTAATGGACGGTCAACTGGTTCTACTCTCGACCTACGATCCCGCGGCCGGTTTCAACGTAGGACAGGCCATGCAGCGCAATAAGTTGATCTATGCCTTGTCGGACGCGGCGCTCGTCGTCAATTCGGATCACGAAAAGGGTGGCACCTGGGCCGGTGCCGTCGAGCAACTAGAAAAACTGTGCTTCGTGCCTGTCTACGTCCGCTCGGACGGCCAGACGGTAAAAGGGCTGGAGGCTCTTCAGCGGAAGGGCGCCCTGCCCTGGCCGAACCCGGAGACGCCGGACGATTTGGCCAGGGTGTTCGCGGTCAAGGTGAAATCGAGAGAAGCGGAGCCTGCGCAGAAGGGCTTGTTCTCGTAGCGAGAATCCTGCCTACTCCGCCGCCTCCAGCACAGCCCGCATCTCCGGCGTCGTGGCCGCTTCGACCAGGGCCGCCTTGTGCTCGCCGAGCTTGGCTCCGGACCCGATCAGGAGACGGACGACTTCGAGGTGGTTCTCGTTGACCGGTCCGTAGAGCAACGGAAATCCGCCCGGAGCGGTGTTGGGATCGGCACCGGCCTTGAGCAGGATCTGGCACATCTCCAACCGGCCTGTGCGGGCCGCTTCCGCAAGGGGCGGAACGCCGTAGTCGTTCGCGGTCTTGGCGTCGGCGCCCGCTTCGACGAGGACGCGCAGGAGCTCGGTATTTTCGGAATCGACCGCTTCGAAGATGAGCGACTTGCCGCCGTCCAGGACCGGAGCGTTCTTCTCGTCCGGCTTGACGCCGCCCTGGAGAAGCGCCTTGACGACCTCGATCTGCCGCCTCTCGGTCGCCACCCAGAGCGCCGTGCGGTTCGAGACGTTCCGCGCCGAGGGATCGATGCCGGCTTCGAGGAACAGCTTGACGTGCTCCACGTCACCCTCGGCGACCTTTTGCAGGAACGCCTCCGGCGTGAAAGCGAGGCCCTCTTTCTCCAGCCGTTCCCGGGCTGCGGCTTGATCGGCGCGGGCGGAAGGTACGGCCAGGATCAGGGCGGCGGCCACGGCGAGAGCAAAGGATTTCTTCATCGGGTCCTCCTTTGGCCCTCACTCTACCCCAGCGGGGGCTCCAGGCGTGCCAGAATCTCCCATGCCCAAAGCCAACGCCGCGGTCCCCTTCTATCTGTATCCCTATCACGAGGCCCGCCAGCAAGGGGTGAAGGGCGTTCCGGCGCTCCTCTGGTCCAGCCGGGAGGGGCAGAGGGTCCGCTTCGAGGCCATCGCGCGGAGCTGCCCGCTGGCAGGAAAGAAGATCCTCGACGTGGGGTGCGGGCGGGCCGACCTGCTGGGGTATCTCCTGGAAAACGGCATCGTCCCGGCTTATTACGTGGGCATGGACATGATTCCGGAGGCCCTGCGGGCGGCGCGCCGGAAGAGGTACCCCCGGTGCGAGCTTCTGGCCGCGGACTTCGTCCGGGAGCCGGAGAAGCTCCAGGTGGGGGCCGACGTCGTCGCCTTCTCCGGCTCGCTCAACACGCTCACGCGCCCGCGGTTCTATCGCACCCTGCGCGACGCCTGGGCGGCCGCGGGAGAGGCGCTGGTGTTCAATTTCCTCAGCTCCCGGAACTGGGCCGGCGAGGACTGGCTCACCTGGCACCGCCGCCGGACCGTGCTCGCCTTCTGCCGCTCCCTGGGCGGCGAGCCTCGCTTCGACGAGAGCTATCTGGAGGGCGACTGCACGATCGCGGTCAGAAAGCCGTGATGATTCCCATGAACATCCCTCTTCACCGGCTCCACAACCAGCGCATCGCCAGCACCCTGTTCAAGAAACCCGGCGACGTGGTGAGATGGCTGGGCGCCATGCAGGCCCAGGATTATCTCGGCGCGCTGTGGGCCGTCGGGCTCCGCGTGAACGGCGCGACGGAAAGGATGCCAAATGGATGCTCGAGTTGATGACACCGCGCGTCCTTGCCGCCAGTACCCGCCGCCTTCAGCAACAGTTCGATCTCGACGGTTCTGCTTGAACCCGGGCGGCTCCGTGATGATCGTCGGCAGAAAATCGTTCGGATAGATCGCCGGCACGGTCCGGCCGTCGCCTTCAGAAGCCGAGCCGCGCTCCGAGCTGGTACTGGCGCCCTGCCGGGTTGCAGGCCGGGTGTCAGGAATCCGGCCATGCCGAAGATGTTGTTGCCCACGCTCAGGAAGACCGTTGCGGAACTTGTTCTCGTGTCGCCTTACTACCATGGCGATCTTCGATCGTCTTTGTCTGGAGAACGGACGGGATGGGCTCGTCCGTGGATTCCGGAAGCTCCGGGCTTCCGGGTAAGGATGACACCATGAAGCTAAAACTCCACGTCGCGGCCACGATCGCGGCCGCCAGTGTCGGTCTCTCCACCGCACCGGCACCCGTCGCGGCGCAACCCTGCGCCAGCGGCACGGACGTCCGCAACCTCGACGACAGCGCCGTCCCGCTCTCGTTGAAGAACCAGATCCTCAAGTCCCCTGGACAGATCATCAGCACCACCAGTTCCCTCTTCCCTTCGGGCAAGGTGGTGGTGATCCGTACCGCCCTCCTGGACGCGCCCATCAATCCCGCAGCCACCGCGGCCTACATTGACCAGATCTTCTTCGGTACCGTGCAGGGCGAAAAGAGCATGAAGGGCTATTTCCAGAGGAACTCCTACGGCTCTTTCATCGTGAGCAAGGGATCGGTGCCGTCCTGGTTCACACTCTCGAAGAAGATCACCGACTACACCCCCGGGATCGAAGGCAACGTCCCTTTCCTCAAGGACGTCCTCAAGGCCGCGAACGTGAACTGGAACGCCCTCGACACCAACAACGACGACGTCATCAGTGTCTCCGAGGCGCAGATCGTCATCCTGGTCCCCAACGCCATGCCGGGGACCGGGTTTGCCAGCAAGCGGACGGTGAACGCCGGCAGCGTGGCGACGCCGCAAGGCACGTTCTCGTTCGCCAGCCGTCCGATCGTCACCTTCAGCCTGAAAGCCCTCGCGGATCCGCAATACGACGTCAACCCGATCCGTGCCCTGGCCGCAGTGGCCCATGAGCTCGGCCATGCCTTCTTCAACCTTCCGGACCGGTACGGCGCGAACACCGGCACGGGAGAGTACGACATGATGGGCTCGGGAAACTCCAGCAAGTGGCTCCACTTCCCCATGCACGACAAGATGAAGATCGGCTGGATCCAGCCCAAGATCGTGCGCCAGCACACCGGCCAGTGCCTTCAGCTCGTGGCTTCGGAGCTTCAGAACGCGGCCCTGGTCGTGGTGCCGATCGATCAGTTCCTCTCTTCGCCGCTCGAATACTGGGTGGTTGAAAACCGGCAGAAGGCCTATGACGACGGCGGCTATGACGATGACCTTCCGGACAATGGTCTTGCGATCTGGTACGTGAGCGTCGGCACCTTCTCGAACGGGCACGACGACATCCGCCTGGTGGACTTCAGCAAGCCCGACCAGGACCCGGATCTCTACAACAACCCCTGGTTGAACGCCCTCTTCACGGTAAACTCCGCGGATCCCACGCGGATTCTCCTGAACCGCAACGGACAGTGGAACCTGCTCTATTTCGAGAACGTGTCAGACGCCAACGGTGGGCTCTTCCCCGGGCTCTTCATGTTCGCGGAATTCTGATTCGGCCGGGGGCGCCCGCGGATTTGGTTTATCAGGTCTCGATTCTGCGGTATTCCGTGCCGGAGACGGTGGCGCGGAGCGCCTTGCCATTGACCACGTCCTCGAAGCGGACGCGGTTGGGCTCGTGCTCCTCCTCGCCCAAACGGAACAGGCCCGGCCCGAGCGATCCATCGAGCGGCACCAGGGGATCGCCGCCGAGCCACAGGCGCCCCTTGCGCAGGACCACGCGGAAGCTCCCCTCCCAGGGGTTTTCGTTGCGGTAATGGCCCACGAAAGCCACGAGCTCCGGCGCAGCCTCGAACGTCCGCGGGCCGGTGTAGCGCTCCCCCGCGTACCCGTCGCTCCCGGAGCTCGCCTCGGTGACCGGGCCGCCGTCCTTGATCCGTCCGAACACCAGCGGGAACAGCGCGAAGTCCGGATGGGAAACGTAGAAGTTGTCCGGCGCGAGGATCTCGAGAGGGATCTGCTCGCCTTTGTGGACCAGCTTCAGGAGAGTGCCTTCGGCGGTCAGAACGATTTTGCGTCCGTCTGGAGCCGTGTACGTCCCCACGTAGTCGGCTGCATGGCTCACCTTGTACGGATCGTCGAGCTCGGGCATCGGGGGGAGCGGTTTCTTTTCGGCCTGCGCGCGCAGCACCGCCAGGGCGTAGGCGGCGACGGCGTTGGGCCGGTATCCCGCGAGAGACGCGTTGACGGAGGCGAAAACTCCGAAGCCGGCGTCGAGGTCCACCTGCATCGCCGAGCTGAAGGAGACCATGCCACCCGTGTGCCGCAGCAGGGTGCGCCCCTCGACCGGCTGCACGGCGATCCCGTAGCCATAGCCCGCGCCCTCCCCGAAGCCAGGCGCGGGGATCGCCGCCTTCCTGAACAGGGCGAAGCTCTCCTCCGAAATCAGGCGGCCCTGCGGCGTGCGTCCCGTGCTCCCATGATTGAGGAGCATCCGCATGTAGAGCGCCATGTCGCCGGGAGTCGAAGCGATGCACCCCGCGGCGTTGTCCATGGCGAGGTGCGGCGCCTCGACGATAGGGCCGTGGCGCTGGAACGGCCGGTCGTCATAAAGCGGCCAATAGCTCACCGGCAGGCGCTCGCGGATCTCGTGAGAGATCACGGGCTCGCTCGCGTTCATGCCGAGCGGCTTGAGAACGCGCGTCCGCAGGCTCTCGCGCAACGGCCGCTTGTCGAGCGTTTCGATCAACAGGCCCAGGATCTGATAGCCCATGTTGCAGTAGTGGAAATGCTCCCCGGGCGCGTGCGCGGTCCAGAGCGGGATCGCAGGGAGGCTCAGCGGGTTGGGCAGACCCGACGTGTGGGTCAGCAGGTGGTGGACCGTAATGGGAGCGTACGAGCTTTCGATGCGCAGCCAGGGAAGGTACTCACGGATGGGGCGGTTGAGATCGACCTTGCCCTCGTCGCGGAGCTGCAGCAGGGTGATGGCCACGAACGACTTGGTGATCGAGCCGATCTCGAAGAGGTTCTGAGGCGCCACCGGCAACCCGGTCTTGACGTCCGCATGGCCATAGGTGCGAACGGCGGCCACCCCGTTGCGATCGGCGATTCCGAGCGTCAGCCCAGGGATGCCCCGCTCCTTGCGGTGGCGCTCGACGAACCTGTCGATCGCGCGGAGGGCCGGCGAGTCCGAAGGATCCGCCGCGCTCAGGGCAGGGGCCCCGAGGAGCCGCGAAGCTCTCAGTCCCGCGGCCGTCCAAGCCGTCCATCCCAAGAAACCTCGCCGGCTGATGCCTTCCATCGCAGGTCCTCCCCCTTCGATCCAGGTGGGCGGCTATTATAGGGCTGCTTCAGGGTGAGATCCGAGCCATCGCCCGCGCACCTCTCTTGGAAGGGAGCCCTCCATGCCCAACGACCTCTGCTTCGTCCTCATGCCCTTCGGCAAGAAGCCCGACGTGTCCGGCACCCTGGTCGACTTCGACGCCGTTTACAAGGAGCTGATCGCTCCGGCGATCCGCGACGCCGGGCTCGACCCGATCCGCGCGGACGAAGAGATGACGGGCGGGTTCATTCACAAGCCGATGTACGAGCGGCTGATCTTCTGCGAGTACGCCGTCGCCGACCTCACGACCGCCAATGCCAACGTTTTCTACGAGCTCGGAATCCGCCACTCCGTGCGGCCGTGCAGCACGGTCCTCCTCTTCGCGCAGCAGGGCGGCCGGCTGCCGTTCGACGTCGCTCCGTTGCGGGCCATGCCCTATCCCCTCACTCCGGAAGGGACTCCGGCGGACGTGGAAGCGACCCGCAAGGCGTTGGCGGAGCGCCTGCTGCAGGCGCGCAAGGACGTCCGCAAGCAACCGCCCGAAAGAGAGAGCCCCCTCTTTCAACTCGTCGAGGGTTATCCAGGCGTGGCGATCGATCACGCCAAGACGGACGAATTCCGCGACGCGGTCCAGTATTCGGCCCAACAGAAAGAGAAGCTCGCCTCCGCGCGCAAGCAGGGGGCCGAAGCCCTCCGCACCGTTGAAAAGGACCTGGGCGATTTCGAGAAGGTCGAGACGGGAGTCCTGATCGACCTCTTCCTCTCGTACCGTGCGGTGGAGGCCTGGGACGACATGATCGAGCTGGCCGGGAAAATGCCGGAGCCGCTCGCCACGACCACCATGGTTCAGGAGCAGCTCGGCCTGGCGCTCAACCGCGCGGGGAGGGGGGAAGAGGCGGAGAAGGTCCTGCTGGACCTGATCGAGAGGCGCGGCCGGAGCAGCGAGACCTACGGCATTCTCGGCCGCGTCTACAAGGACCGCTGGGAAGCCACCGCGAAAGCCGGCAGGTCCATGCAGGCCCGCGGGATCCTGGACAAGGCGATCGACGCCTATCTGAAAGGTTTTGAAGCGGACTGGCGGGATGCCTTCCCGGGCATCAACGCCGTCACCCTCATGGAGCTGAAAGAGCCTCCGGATCCCCGCCGCCTGGAAATCCTCCCCGTCGTCTCCTACGCCGTGGAAAGAAAGATCGCCGCCGGCAAACCCGACTACTGGGATTACGCCACCCGCCTGGAGCTGGCGGTCCTGGGCAAGGACGAGGAGAAAGCCACTCAGGCTCTGGGAGACGCCCTTGCCAACGTCCGGGAGGTCTGGGAGCCCAAGGCCACCACGCGCAACCTGCGCCTCATCCGCGAAGCGCGGGAGAAGAGGGGCGAGGACGTGCCCTGGGCGAAGGAGGCGGAGGACGAGCTGGCGGCGTGGAAGAAGTAGGGCTGGAAATCAGCCGGTGATCCCCGCCGCCTGCACGGCCGCGATGATCCTCTTGATCTGAATGCCTTCGTTGGCGTCGTAGGTCCCTACTTTTCCATTCAGCCGCTGCAGGCCGAAACCTCCGGCGTGGTGCAGGCCGATCAGTTTCCATTGACTGTTGAAGACCGGGCTTCCCGAGCTGCCCCCCTCCGTCGGCGCACGGTAGTGGAGCAGGCGTTGGTCATAGTCGAGCAGCAGGTTGTCTTGCAGCGAGATGGACAGGGAGCGCCCGCCAGGATGGCCGATGACGTAGACCTTCTGTTTGCCGTCCGCGAGCGGCAGGTTCTGGGTGACCGGATAGGGTGCCAGGCTCGTGACCGGTGGATCGATCCGGAGCAGGGTCGCATCCAGCTCGTCGGGAGGAGAGGACCACAGGAGCTCCGCGACGTGATATTCCTGGCCGGCGGCCGATTCCAAGGCTTCGAAGACGATCACCGCGTCCTCAGACGGCAGAGAGCCCTTGGCGGCTCGCACGGCCGGGTCGTCGCTGACCACGTGGGCGTTGGTCAACAGAAGGAGCTCTTCGCCGAGCTTGGGATCGATATCCTTGCCACGAATCAGGAATCCGGTGCCGAAACCCTCGCCTGTTGGGGTCCGCACCTGCGCTACGAACCGGCAGCGCTCCAGCCCGTCCCGGTAGGATTTCAAGGTCACGAAACCCTCGGTGCCGAGGACCTTCTCCAGCCTTGGGTCGGCGGCACGCTCTTCGGTCTTCTGGATCGTTGCGCCCAAGGTCCCTTGCTGCACTTCGACCTGGCCTCCTTTTCGCTGGAGGATCTGCGACTGGAGCAGGGGGAGGAGAAGCGAGCCGGGAGGCTTGTCAATGGTCAGTCCCCAGACCTCCCGGAGCTGGCGTTCAGTGCTCGACAGCTCGAAGGCATCGGCGTTGTCCTGCTGCACGTAGGCCGCGATCCAGAGCAGGGCCTTGTTGAAATCCCCGAGCGCCACGCTCGCCTCGGCCGCCGTCGCCATGTCCCAATAATCGATCGTTCCCTGCTGCTGGCGGGTTTCAATGAGGGTGAGGATCTCCCGGGCGATCGCCGCGGCGTCAGGCTCCGGATCCAGCTTGACCCCGTCTTTCCTGGCCCGGAAGACGAGGGACACGGTGTTGATGCCGTGCCAGATGTGGTCGGCGGGACCTGACTGATAGACTTCGTCGTAGGCGTTCACCGCCCGCTGGAGATTGAGCTGGCTCAGCCGCAGGCCTTTGGCCTGAGGGTCGGCGTTGGTCTCGTTGACGTAGAGCTGCTTGTAGACCCGGCCGAACAGCCCCCGTGCCTCCGCGTACTCTTTGGGATCCTTCCCTGCCGTACGGGCCACCAGCGACTCCAGAACGTCGATGACCACCTTGACCTTTCCCTGATCGATGAGCGACTGGGCGTATTGGCGGCGGATCTGGTTCTCGTCGATGCCGGCGAAACGCAAGGCTTCGGCGACCCTCTCCATCAGGTCGAAGTAGCACTTGCGGCGCAGGGTCTGGAGGATCGTCTTCGCCGCCCCTCCACTGGGCAGCGCTCCCTGCTGGAGAGCGGCGATGAGCTCGTTGCAAAGCTTCGCCGCTCCATCGCGGTTGAACCGCTCGACCGTGGCCGTCAGCTTTTCCAGGAATTCGTCTTCATCCCAGCTCACGGCCTCTCCTTTATCCCAGGCCCAGCATCTCGCGGAGCCGCGTCCGGAGCTGTATGCCGCCCAGGTACTTGCTGATGTTGTGCCGCCAGGATCCGAAGTTCTGCTCGTTGACGTCCTCGACCACCTTCTGACTGCCGCGCTGGTAATCGTTGGCGAAGTTCGGGTCGAAGCCCGCCACGGGATCGAGGTGGTCGTAGACGTTGACCCAGCGGCCGCGCACCTTCTCGTGCGGGAAGCCATTGCCGCGGCTCCACTCGGGCTTCAGCTTGTCCTGGATCTCGTCCAGCCCCAGCGGGCTGCCAATGGTCATCAGGCCGTCCACCACCGGGGCGTCGGCGACCCGTTTGAGGCAATCGTAGGCCACCACCGTGCCCATGCTGTGGCTGACCACGATGTGCGGACCCTCCTGCTGGGCGCCCTCTTTCAAGGCCTTGATCATCCGGGCGCGGATCTCGTCCTGCACCTTGAAGGTCTCCCCGGGCCGCGGGCTGAACTCCACGTTGAAGAGGTAGTGGTGGACGTCCCGCAGGAGCCGGCGCATGAGCCGTTCCTTGACCGGCCACGGCAAGGGGATGCGCTCGAGCTGCTCGCGCACCGGCGTGGGCGCGGCTTCGATCGCCTCCTCGGCGGCCAGAGGGACGGCCAGCTTGGTCGCCAGCTCGGCGACCCAGAGCTTCTCCTCGGCATC
This sequence comes from uncultured Thermoanaerobaculia bacterium, assembly GCA_964245465.1. Lineage (GTDB taxonomy): Bacteria > Acidobacteriota > Thermoanaerobaculia > Multivoradales > UBA5704 > DATARR01. Next base: position 4,261 of record CAXTNS010000047.1, on the reverse strand, counting down.
CATGTCCTCGACGCCCAGGTCCGGGGACTCGGGCGAGACGGCCTCGGCCGAGGACTCGTCCGTGGCGCTCTCCTCCGTCGTCTCCTTCAGAGGCTCGGGATACACGACGTCCGCCCAGTAGACCATGGAGCTGGTGACCCCCTCGGTGCCGAGGTCGAGCCCGTCGGACTCCGCGAGGCTGCGGTGCCAGAGATCCAGCAGCTTGTCCGTAGGGGGCTTATTGGCGATGCCGTGGATGAACGTGACATGAGGCATGTCGATGACTCCTTTGGAAGGGACCAGGCTTCTTTATCTCACAAGTTGAGGGGGCAAGAAAAATAGGAATGGGCAGATAGAAGCTGATGAGACGTGGGCGCCCCCCGTGGGGCGCCCTGCGATCCGAGATCAGAAATTGCCCAGCGTGAAAATGTTGCTGAGGGTGTCCTGGAGGACTCCGTTGCTGCCCACCTTGCGGAGCCGCAGCCGGGCCGGCGTGTTCGAGACGACGAACGGCGGGAAGAAGAAGTACAGACGGTCGGGGCCGGGGAACTGGTCGTTCACCGTGACGAACGGGCCACCGTTCAGGGAAGGGGCGATCTCCCAGCGCAGAACGTCACCGTCGAACTGAGAGGTAGATCCACTCCCGCGGATTTGGTTTATGAGGCCGGTGATCACGTCTGAGTGAGCCCGCCATCATAAGACCGGTCCAAGGATGAATCCGGCTTTCTGCTGTAAAATTTAATAAGATGATTCGATAAAAGGAGACTGTATGAGACCAAGAATGACGGTGTACCTGCTCTTCGCGCTCACCTTGTCCGCCCAGAGCCTCCTCGCAGACGTCATACAGGACGAGATCGACGCGCTGCCTCTGTCCGGCGGCGTCGTCCAGCTCACCGCGGACACCTATGAGATCGATGAGACGATCGTCATCGGAGACGCGACCTCGACCCTGCCGAGCGGGCGCAACGGCATTACCCTGGCCGGGATGGGCAGCGGCAGCTCGGATACGGACCTGGGTCCGGGCCGGGCCGGCGCTCCGACGCGGCTGCTGTGGGTGGGGCCGCCCGGAGGCACGATGATCAAGATCAACGGGCCGGTCGCCGGCGTGGTGATCCGCGACCTGATGCTCGACGGCAACGGTTCCGCCGGCACGCTCATCGAGTCTCAGCGGTCTTTCAACCAGTTGGTGGACAATGTGGTCCTGCGCCAGTGGGCGGGGACCTACGCGATCAAGATCCATGCCTCGAACCCGTACAACGGCAACAGCGGCGGCGGCGCCCCGCACCAGCAGAGCTGGCGCCATGTCTACACCGTGGAACCGGCGAACGCGCAGGCAGGCAGCCTCCAGATCGGCAGCGGCGCGGGAAACGTGAACCAGCTCAACTTCGAGCGCTGCACCTTCCTGCATGGCCTGTCGGCTCCGGGGATCGACCTCGGATTTTGCGATCACATCAATTTCGTCTCCTGTTTCACCGGCGTCTGGGGAGCCCCGGGAAACGTCGGAGTAGGAGTCCAGGTCAGCCCCCCTCAGGGCAGCTTGAACATTTTTCCCACCAACATCGTCTTCCTGGGCACTCCCATCGGAGGGGGCGTCGCACTGAACGGGTCCTGGACCGCGGCCCTCAACGCGGCTCTGCTCTTTTATCCTTACTATACGGCCGACAGTCAACCGTTGCCGCCTATCGGAGCCAACGCGACGACCCTGCCGCCGCTCCTGATCGGCGGCTTCACCGACACCGGCATTGCCCTGGGCTTCCAGCATGCATCTTTTGGGAGCGCCGCCGCGGCGTCGAACCTCACTCCTCCGGCCGAGGCGTTCACGCTGAACGGCACCACCACCGTCAACATGATCGCGGCTCCGCCGACGACGTACCACCCGTCTTCGTCGTCGATCCGTATACGGCCGCTCGATCGTTGGCTGATGGGGATGGACTCGAGCTCGCCGAACAACATTGGGATTCCCTTTCGTTCCATCACGGGCAGCGTGCTCGAGTTGTTTTATGACACCGATTCCGACAAGTGGTGGCCCAACGGCCGGTTCCGGGGCGCTGGGGACTCCGAGCTGCTCTACGTGCAGAAGACCGCGAGCAGTCCGATCAGCAATACCACGGCGGAAACGGCGTTCAACAGGACCGCCACGATTCCGGCGAGCTCGATGTTCCTTCCCGGGACCGTGGTGCGGGTCCGGGCCTCGGGCAAGTTCAGCAAGACGATCGGGGCGACGGTCAACTTCGACGTTCGGATCAAGCTCGGATCGTCGGTGCTCACCGCCTCCAACGTCAACGTGGTCAATGGGGCTGTCGACTATGCCTGGTATGCCACGGCGGAATTCATCGTCCTCTCGACGGGCGCGTCGGGCACCTTGCGGCTCACCGGCGGAGAGCTCGGCTTCGCGTTCACCGACTCGACCGTCGCCTGGAACGTGGGCAGCTTTGGGGTGAACACAACCGTCGACCAGACGATCTCGGTAACCGTGAAGCCCAGCGTCGCCTCGACCTCCAACACGATCACGCTGGAGGCGATCACGGTCCGCGCCGAGTATCCGGCGCTGACGGGCTAGGATGGCTGACGCAAATCATGAAAATTTATAATACGCGGTAAACGCTGGTGAGGCAGGCATACCGCCCTGGCGGCATGCCTGAAGAGACCTGGCGAGGCGCCGCCGCGCCCCGCCGCGCAGGTCCTACGGCTCGGTGAAGGTGAAGATGCCGCGCTTGGCCGTGCCGGCGAGCAGCCGCCGCGGGTCGTGCGGGTCGACCGTCAAGGCGCGGATGTTGAAGGAGCCGGGGGCGATGCTGCCGCCGCCGACCGCCTGCCAGGTGGCTCCGGCGTCGCGGCTGCGGTACACCACCTCGCTCTCGAGCCCGTCGAGGTTGGCGTAGAGCGTCAACGGTGCCACCGGTGAGGCGACGATCTCCCAGCGGATGCTCTCGGGGCTCGCCGGCACCGTGGCGGGCGACGGCAGCCGCTGCCAACTGGCGCCGCCGTCGCTGCTGCCGAACAGCCCGTCGCCAGCGGCGGCGAACAGCACGCCGGGCCGCTCGGGATCGAGGGCAAGGCGCGTCACGGGGTTGGGCAGCCCGTCCTCGCGCCGCTGCCAGCTCTGCCCGCCGTCGCCGCTTCGATAGAGACGCGGCCCCAGCGGGGCACCGCCGGGGGTGGAGGCATAGCCGGCGACCCACACGAGCCGCGGATCGCCCGGCGCCACGGCGATGTCCACCACACCGAGGTTCTCGCCCCGCACAGGCCGCACCATCTTCCAGGCGCGGCCGTTGGAGCTGTGGAACAGGCCGTTCCAGCCACCGGCCCAGACGCCGCCGCGGGTGCGGGGGTCGGCGGCGAGCGCCCCGATGCCCGCGCCGATCCGCACCTCCTGCCAGCGGTGCCCGCCATCGTCGCTGCGCGAGAGGGAGGCGCCGGTCGTCGCCCAGACGCGGCCGCGGAGGAGGGGGTCGACGAGGAGGTCGCCGCCGCCGAAGACCAGCACGTTGGGGGCGGCGAGGCTCAGGCGCCAGCTCGCGCCGTCGTCCTCGCTGGCGAGGAGGTGGTCGGAGGCCTGCGCGTACAGCACGCCCGGCTGCTGCGGATCGACGGCGATGGACTCGATCCACCGCCCCGAGAGACCATTGCTGGCGGCCTCCCAGTGCTCGCCGCCGTCGCCGCTGCGGAAGACGCCGCCGAGGCTGGCGATGCCCGCGGAGCCGAGGTACAGGGTGTCGCCGCTCGATGCCATGACGGCGATCGAGTGGGCCTCCGGCTGCCCGGTGGCGGCGGTCCACGACGCGCCCTGGTCGGCGCTCCAGTAGAGCCGGTCGGCGGCCAGGCCGTTGGCGTACGAGCGGCTGTAGGCGAACAGCCGTCCGCCGTGGAAGCCGAGCAACGCGAAGAGGCTGCCCTTGGGCGCCCGCAGCTTCTCCCAGACCGTGCCACCGTCGCGGCTGCGCAACACGCCGCCGGCGACGGTGAAGAGGGTGCCGGCGTTCGCCGGATCCACGACGACGCTGCCGCAGCGGCGGCCAAAGCAGCGCAGCAGCGACCAACTGGTCCCCTCGTCGCTGCTGGTGAACAGCTCGCTTATCGTGCGCGCGTAGAGCTGGCCCGTGGCAGGGTCGAGGGCCAGCGACTCGACGCCGCCTGGGGCCTGCAGGTTGCCGTTGCGCGCCGCCCAGGTCTCGCCGCGGTCCTCGCTGACGAAGATCCCCTCCCAACTCGCCAGCCAGACGCGCTCGCGCCGCCGCGGACCATCGCGACCGTGGCGACCAGGTAGATCACCGCGGCGAGG
>CAXTNS010000046.1:9517-19050 GCA_964245465.1 uncultured Thermoanaerobaculia bacterium | reverse complement strand
CCCTCAGGGCGGCCACGTGGGGCCGCCCCTACACGAACAATTCCCTCTTGAGCTGCTCCACTGCCTCGTTCAGGCTCTCGCGGGCGCGGGCCACCAGGGCCGGGTGGCGCTGGACCATGGCGAGGTGGTAGCCGTCGGGCAGGGGGACCACGTAGATGTGGAGGCTCTTCTTCTCGATGTGGATCATCCGCGCCTCTCCGAGGTCGTTGTTGGCGAGGACGCGTTCGAGCTGCCGGAGATAGATGCCCAGATAGGCGCCGATGACCCGCATCTCGTACGGGGTGAAGTCGGTGCCGCAGGCGAGGTCCACCGTCTCGCCGCTGCCGTCGAGGAACAGGGCGCCCAGGGCGTGGTCGTTGTTGGCGAGCAGGTTGGCGAGGACGTACTGGAACACCATGCGGGGACCGCGTCTCCTCAGCGCTGCCCGCCGGCTGCCTTGGCCTCGACGAGAGTGTTCTCGAGGCGGGAGGGACGCGTGGCGCCGGCGCGGATCTCACCGGCCTCGAAGGCGCGGAGGAAGGCGGTCACGACCTTGGCGTCGAAGCGGCTGCCGGTCAGGCGGGTGATCGTCTCCACCGCGAACTGCAGGCTGTAGGCCTGCTGGTAGGGACGGTTGGTGGTGATGGCGTCGCACCTGTCGGCGACGCCCACGATGCGGGCGAAGAGCGGGATCTGCTCGCCCTTCAAGCCGTCCGGATAGCCGCGGCCATTCCACGCCTCGTGGTGCGAACGGATGGCGGGGACCATCTCCCGGAGCTGCTCGATGGGAGTCATGATCTCGGCGCCGATCACGGTGTGGAGCTTCATCTGCTCGTACTCGTCCGGGGCCAGCACGCCCTCCTTGCGGAGGATCCGGTCCTCGACGCCGATCTTGCCCACGTCGTGGAGCAGGGCGCCGATCCAGACCTTGTGCTGCACCTCCTCGGGGAGCTGGAGGTAGCGGGCGATGGTGCGGCTGTAGGCGGCCACCCGCTCGGAGTGGCCGCGGGTGTAGGGGTCCTTGGCGTCGACGGCCGCCACGAAGGCGCGCAGAGAGCCGATGAACAGCTCGCGGTTCGCCTGCGCCGCCTGCCGGAGTTGCTGAACGTAGCTCGCGACGTGCCCGCTCATGCGGTTGAAGTCTTCGGCGAGGTCGGCGAGCTCGAAGGTGAGGCCCTGCATCTCGACGCTGCCGCCGAAGTTGCCGTCGGCGATCTCGTGCGTGGTCTCGGCCAGGCGCTGAATGGGCTGGCTCACCCACCGCGCCGCCATGTAGGCGAAGAACAGCGAAAGGGCGACCAACAGGGCCGTCGACATGGCGGCGTTGAAAATCATCTGGTCGACGTCGGCGAACGCCTCCGAGAGAGGTTTCTGCACGACGAGACCCCAGCCGCTCTCCTCGATGGCGCTCACCTGGACGAACATCTCGCGCGAACCCTGCGGAGTCTTGACGTCGTACTCCGAGGTCATCGTCGCGGGCACCATGGAGAAGGACTTGAGGAGACCGGAATCGAGCGTGCCCGCCTTGCCGCTCGACCACAGGATCTTGCCCCCGCGGTCGATCAGGAACACGCCGACGCCCTGGCTGGTCACACGGGAGACCTGCTCCAGAGGGGCGAAGCGGAGCTGCGCCTCGACCACCAGGCTGGACGCACCTTGCGTCACCGGCACCGCCAGGACCACCTGGGGTTTCCGGCCCTGTCCCGTGGCGACGAAGCCGTAGGCGGCGGTCTTCCGGGTGCGGGCCTGCTCAAAGGCCTCGTTCATGGCCGCCTTCACCTCGGGGCTGAGATTGCCGGGGCTCAGGCCCGCGCCGTCGAGGTCGAGCACGCGCAGGGCCGAGAACGACCGGTTGACCCGCAGAAACGCCTGGAGCTGTTGCTGCACCCAGGGCTCCTGCAGCCGCGCTTCCGTATCCTCCGGTCCCGGCGCTACCAAGAGGCCGGTGCCGAGCTGGGTGAGCTGGCGCCGCTCCCCTTCCAGATAGGAGCCGATCTCCTGGGACAGCGAGCGGGCCTCGTTGATGAGGCTGTCGCGCTCCCTGTCCTGGAGCACGTTCAGGCTCTCGTCGATGAGCAGAGCGCTGCTGATCCCCAGGGGGATGATGCCCGATAGAAGCAGCGCTACGACGAGGACCGTCCGCAGCTTCAGGCGGCGAAGGAGGCTTCGGCGAGTTTGCATGTCAGCCTGCTACAGGATCTCGGGGAACATTATAGCCCGTTTGGGATACGCGCGAGAGGGTTCCCGCGGATGAACGTTGAGAATTCTCTAAACCGGGCGCCCGAACGGATCGGCAAGGAACCTCCCCAGCTCCGCCCGGACCTCCTCGTTGGAGATCCCGTCCGCCATGAAGCCCTCGCCCAGGGACCGGGGGAGCACCCAGACGAGCCCGGACTCCCGAGCCTTCTTGTCCCGGGCCATGGCTGCCATCAAATCCTCGGCGGAGAGCCGCGGCAGGGGCGGCAGGTCCAGGCGCCGGATCAGGGCCTGGATCCGCTCCGCGGTTTCCCGCGCCAGCCCGCGGCGCGACGCCAGGCGCAGGGCGAAGAGGATGCCCCAGCCCACCGCCTCGCCGTGGCGCAGCCCCGCGTAGCCGCACGCCGACTCGACGGCGTGGCCCAGCGTGTGACCGAAGTTGAGGAGCCGGCGGTCCCCCTGCTCCGTGGGGTCCCGCTCCACTACGCCGATCTTGGCCGCCGCCGCGGCGGTGACCACCGGTCCCAGCGCCTCCGGATCGCCGTCGAGCAGGACGTCGAGTTGCCGCTCGACACGCTCGAAGAGATCGGGATCGAGGAGGGCGGCCATCTTGATCACCTCGACCAGCCCCGAGCGCAGCTCTTCCCGCGGCAGGGTCGGCAGGACCTCGGTGTCGCAGACGACCATGAAGGGGTGGTGGAACAGGCCCACCGTGTTCTTGCCGCCCGGCAGGTCCACGCCCGTCTTGCCGCCGACCGAGGCGTCCACCTGGGCCAGCAGGGTCGTGGGGATCTGGACGAACTCAATGCCCCGCAGGAAGCATCCGGCCGCGAAGCCCGCGAGGTCGCCCACGCTGCCGCCGCCGAAGGCGATCACCCGGCTGTCGCGCTTGCCGCCGGCCGCGAGCATCTCTTCCCACAGCCGCTCGGCCGAGGCCACCGTCTTCGCTCCCTCGCCCTCCTCCACCTCCAGGATCACCCACCGCGCCGCCGCCTTGGAAAGCACGTCCAGCCGCTCGCCATGAAGCGCGAGAACCCGGGGAGTCGTGACCACGAAAGCCGTCCGCCGGGCGATCCAGTCCTCAAGCTCCATCATCGCCGAAGACAGAGCCCCCGCCCCCACGACCACGGGAGTCATGCCGTACGGGTGGTGGAGCCGGAGAGGGGTGATATCCGCAGGGCTGTCCATAGGCGGCCGAACGATACCATCCCACTCTACGATCCGGCACCTTCAGATCTGGCCGAAGTAGAAGAGGTTGGTCTCGGGATCGATGGCGAAGCGGATGCGCTGGAGGAGGCCCTGGTAGCCCAGGAAGCTGGGACCTCGCCAATCAGGACTCTGGAAAACCGTGGCTTCCATTTCCAGAGACTCTCCCTCATCAGCGTGAAACCTGACAGGAACCCGGTAGAGAGATCCTTGAAACCGACCAAGCCTCGTACTGAGAGTGGCTTGGCTCAGCACGGGCTCGAAGGCTCGCTTGATGTCCAGTCCTATATCAGGCTCGAAGATGCACCAGGGAGCGGCAGTATCAATGACTGCAAAAATGTTCTCGGTGGCCGTGCCTGTAGCCACCGGAATCACGATCCGGGGCTCTGACACAGGATGGGCTTTCAAGGTATCGACATAGCGTACGCATCCCGTAGCGAACGGGAGAGGGCCCCGCCTGAAAAGGAGAGGGTCGTTGATCAACGGATGCGATGGAGAAAGATATCTCTGGGATCTCTATCCCGAACAGCCCGGCGGACCTCCTCGAGGCTGTCAGAAGAGGCGACAAGCTCACCCTTGTCCAGGGCTACCCACTTACCTAAAAAATTCTCTGAGTTCTTCTGGAGCCACTCGTAGGAGGGACGAGGGTCAGAGATCCTGTACCCCGGAATTGTGCGAGCCTCGAAAGGCCGCAACTCATAATGAAGACGCCGAAGCTCGGAGTGGTCCGGGTACAACTCCAGCCCCCGTGCGGCCACCTCACGGGTCCCCTGCAACGTCCCCAAATTGACGATCCTCCGGATCTCCTCGATGAAATCCTCGGGAGTCGGGTTCTCGGGTTCGAGATCGAGCCTGCGGGCGGCGCCGGTCTTCATGGCCCTATGGTACCACTTCTCGGGGTTCTTTTCTCTCCACCGGCGCCGCTGGTTGAACCGGCTCAGATCTGGTCGAAGTAGAAGAGATTGGTCTCGGGATCGAAGGCGAAGCGGATTCGCTGGAGGAGGCCCTGGTAGCCCAGGAAGTTCGGACCAGTCCAGTCGGGACTGATGAAGATCGTGGAGTCCACGTCGAGAGGCTCGCCTCCATGGGCGAGGAGTGTGATCAGCCCCCGGAAGAAAGTGCCGCGGACTCTACCAAAGCGCGTGCTGAGGACGGTCCAACCCGGGATCGGCTCAAGATTCCGCACGAAGAGATTCGCCACTGACGGCCTGAAGATGCACCAGGGAGCGGCCGTGTCCACAACCGCAAGTATGGAAGTCGTGGACGAGCCCACCGCCACTCGAACCCAGATCCTGGGCTCCTGATCGGGAGACGGGTCTTCGGAGTCAAAGTCGGAATAGCCTGCCACACCCGTCGTAAACGGGCTCTGCCCCCGCACCAGGAGGAATGAAGGCCTAGTCAATGAAGTGAACGAGAGTGCCTCGGGGATCTCTGTCCCGGAGGGCCTGGAGGACTTCGTCCAGATTGTCAGCAGCAGCAACCAACTCGCCCCTATCCAACCCCACCCACTTGCCGCGGTACGCCTTTGAGTTCTTCTTGAGCCATTCGTAAGTAGGCCGGGGATCAGGGGTTTTCCAATAGGGATTGACCCTCACCTCGAACGGCCTCAGGACATGATGAAGCTGCCGCAACTCCGAATGATCCGGATACAGCTCAAGTCCTCGCGCTGCGACCTCCCGAGCGCCCTTCAAAGTCCCCGCCTCGATGATCCTCTGGATCTCCTCAAGAAACGACTCGGGAGTCGGGTTCCCGGGTTCGGGATCGAGCCTGCGGGCGGCGCCGGTCTTCATGGCGCCATGGTACCACTTCTCAGGGTTCTTTTCTCTCCTCCGGCGCCACCCGGATCCCCAACTCCTTCAACTGCTTCTCGTCCACTTCCGAAGGCGCTTCGGTCATCAGGTCCGTGGCCGAGGCGGTCTTGGGGAAGGCGATGACGTCTCTCAAGGATGGGGCTCCGGCGAGGAGCATCACCATGCGGTCGAGGCCCAGGGCGATGCCGCCGTGGGGTGGGGCGCCGTAGCGCAGGGCTTCCAGGAAGAAGCCGAAGCGGGACTCCGCTTCCTCCGGGGTAATGCCCAGGAGCTTGAACATGCGGCTCTGGAGGGTGGTGTCGTGGATGCGGATCGAGCCGCCGCCCAACTCCAGGCCGTCCATCACCATGTCGTAGGCGCGGGCGCGCACCGAGCCCGGATCCGTCTCCAGCCTGTCGATGTCCCGGGGATCGGGGCTGGTGAACGGGTGGTGCATGGCGAACCAGCGGTTGGCTTCCTCGTCCCATTCGAGGAGCGGGAACTCGGTGACCCAGAGGAAGGCGTGGCTGCCTTCCGGGATCAGCTTACGGGTCTTCGCGATCTCCAGCCGCAGGGCGCCCAGAGCGTCGGCGGCCACCTTGGCCGGGGCGGCCACGATCAGCGCGAGCCCGCCTTCTTCGAGCTCCAGGGCCTCGGCTGCGCCCAGAAGCTCGGCCTCGGTCAGGGCGTTCTTGACCTGGAACGTGACCTCTCCACCCTTCCTCCGCAGCGTCAGCACCCCGGCCGCGCCGTAGCGCCGGGCGGTCTCGGCCCAGCCGTCCGTCTCCTTGCGGCTCGCCTCGGCGGCTCCGGGCACGGTGAAGCCGCGCACCACGCCGCCGTTCGCCACCGTCTCCTTGAAGCCGCGGAAGCCGCTCGCGCCCAGCTTCTCCGAGAGGTCCACAATGGGCAGTCCGAACCGCAGGTCCGGCTTGTCGCTGCCATAACGCGCCATGGCCTCGGCGTAGGTCATACGCGGGAAGCAGGCCGGCGGCTCGATGCCGGCGAGCGGGAAGACGCGGGCGAAGAGCCCTTCGATCAGCTCGTAGACGTCCTCCTCCGTGGGAAAGGACATCTCGGCGTCGATCTGCGTGAATTCGGGCTGGCGGTCGGCCCGCAGGTCCTCGTCGCGGAAGCAGCGGGCGATCTGGATGTAACGCTCGAAGCCCGCCACCATGAGGAGCTGCTTGAAGAGCTGTGGCGACTGCGGCAGGGCGTAGAAGCAGCCCCGGCGCACGCGCGAGGGCACCAGGTAGTCGCGGGCGCCCTCGGGCGTGGACTTGGTGAGGATGGGCGTCTCGACATCGACGAAGCCGCGCTCGTGGAAGTAGTTGCGCACTTCGAGGGCCACCCGGTCGCGCAGCAGGAAGTTCTTCTGGAGGTCGGGCCGGCGCAGGTCGAGGAAGCGGTAGCGCAGCCGCGTCTCCTCCGCGGCCTCGCTCTTGCCGTCGAGCGCGAAAGGCGGCGGCTCGGAGCGCGAGAGCACGGCGGCCCGCTCGGCCGCCACCTCGACCTCCCCGGTAGGCAACTCGGGATTGACCTTGCCGGCCTCGCGCCGCACGACCTCGCCCTCGACCTCGACCACCCACTCGCTGCGCGCCCCCGCGAGCGCCTCGGCCGGCTCGGGCCGGTCCTCGGGACGCAGCACCACCTGGACGATGCCGCTCCGGTCCCGCAGGTCGAGGAAGACCAGACCGCCGTGGTCCCTGCGCTTCTGCACCCAGGCCTGGAGCCTCACCCGGCTGCCCACGTCCTCGGTGGTGATCGTCCCCGCTCCCCGACGCTTCATGGCCTCTCCTTTTCCATCTCTCTGTATTCCTCTTTCAAAGCCGCGTAGCGGTCCGCCGTCTCCGCGATCCGCCGCGACTCCTCCTCCGACAACGGGCGCACCACCCGGGCCGGGATCCCCAGGGCCAGATGCCCGGCCGGGATCCGGTGCCCCGGCGCCACCACCGCCCCGGCGCCGCCCTGGGCGCCGCGCTCCACCACCGCCCCGTCCAGCACGCGGGCGCCGATGCCAATCAGCGCGCCGTCCTCGACGGTGCAGCCGTGGACCACGGCCTGATGGCCGATCACCACCCCTTCGCCGATCACCAGCGGGTGCCGCACGTGGCTGACGTGCAGCACCGTGCCGTCCTGCACGTTCGTCCGGGCGCCGATCCGGATGAAGTTGACTTCCCCCCGGGCCGCGGTGTGGAACCAGAAGGAGACGTCGTCGCCGAGCGTCACGTCCCCCACCACGTGGGCGCCGGGGGCCAGGAACACCCGGGCGCCCAGGGTGGGCCAGCGTCCCCGGTACGGATGGATGGGCATGCCGGTGATCTCAGGGGTCTATTTCTTCGCCGTCTCGACCGGCCGCACCGAGAGCAGGATGCGCTCGTAGAGGGGCAGGTTCTTTTCGAACTCGGCCCGGCTGGCGGTCGCCACGAAGTCGATGGCGAGGTCCTGGAGCGGCAGCTTGAGCGTGAGATTGCTCCGCGCCTTGTCCCCCTCCCCCGCGTCCATCTGCACCAGCAGGCCGCGGACTCCGCCCACCTCCTTCACCTCCACCCGCGGGGCCGACCACTCGGCCTTCTCCGCGTCGCTGGCCTTGATGTTGGCCACCAGCTTCTCGGGATCGGCCATGGAGACCATGCTGCCGTGGATCCAGATCAGGCGCGGGTCCTCGGGAGGCTTGGCGTCCGCCGGCCCGATCCACAGGCCGGGAAAGCCCTCGATCTCGCGCACCTGCCAGTCCGCCGGCACCTCCAGGGTGTAGGGAATGGCTTCGCCTTGCGAACGGGTGGGCTTCAGATCGACCCGGTGAAACTCCTGGGCGGCGGGTGCTGCCGCGGACCCCGCGGGCGTTTCAGCCGCCCCGGGCTTCTGAGCGGTCTCGGGAGCCGCGCACGCCGCAACAGGCAGAGCGGCCGCGAGGCAGAAAGTAAATATGGAGCGAAGTCTCATGGTACGTCCTCTTCCGTTGGAGCCCGGCACCGTTAGCCGGGAGGGCCGGGCGGAAGAGCATGGCATAAAATCCGCCGGTGTCCAAAGGTCTCCAGAGTATCGATCTCCGGACGATCGACGTCGTCATCCCCGCCCTGAACGAGGAGGCTTCTCTGCCGCTGGTGCTCGCGGATCTGCCGCGGCCGCCGGTGCGCCGGATCATCGTGGCCGACAACGGCTCGGCCGACGGCACGACTCGCGTGGCCAAGGAAGGCGGAGCCGAGGTGGTGGTGGCCTCCCGCCGGGGCTATGGCAGCGCCTGTCTCGCGGGACTCGACCATCTGCGGCGCACCGGCCCGCCGGACATCGTGGTGTTCGTGGACGCTGACTACTCGGACCATCCCGGCGAGCTGCCGCGGCTCGTGGCCCCCATCCTCGCGGGCGAGACCGACCTCGTCATCGGCTCCCGCGTGCTCGGCCGGCGCGAGCGCGGCGCCCTCCTCCCCCAGGCCCGCGCGGGCAACCTCGTGGCCTGCCTGCTGATCCGTCTCTTCTACGGCCACCGGTTCACGGACCTCGGCCCCTTCCGGGCCGTCCGCTGGGACGCCCTGGAGCGCCTGGAGATGTCGGACCCCAACTTCGGCTGGACGGCCGAGATGCAGGTCAAGGCCGTGCGCCGGGGGCTGCGCTCCATCGAAGTGCCCGTCTCCTACCGCCGCCGGGTGGGAGTCTCCAAGATCACCGGCACGGTTTCCGGCACCCTCCGAGCCGGTTATAAGATCCTCTGGACCGTGGCCCGCCATGTCTGGAAGTGAAACGCGTGGAGCTGACGAGGGATCCATGACCGAGCCCATACACACCGAGATCGAAGTCGAAGTCCGTTACGCCGAAACGGACCAGATGGGCGTCGTCCATCACGCCAACTACGTGGTCTGGTTCGAGCTCGCGAGAACGGCCCTCTGCTCCATCTCCGGCTTCCACTATGCCGACGTCGAGCGGCTCGGATACCTCCTGATGGTCACCGGCGTCGAGGCCCGCTACCACCGCCCGGCCCGCTACGGCGACGTCGCCCGGGTCCTCTGCTGGTGCGAGCGCATGGGCAGCCGCGGCCTGCGCTTCGCCTATGAGGTCAGGAAGGGGGACGAGAGGCTGGTGACGGGCGCCACCGAGCACATCTGGATCGACAAGGCGACCAGCCGCCCGTGCCGCACCCCGGAGATGCTGCGCGAGACGTTCGAGAGATTGGCGGGGGTCTCCGGATGATCCGCCTTGCCGGGTCGTAGGGGCGGGCGCCCCGGGGCCGCCCGGGGCGGTGGTACCGGCGCGCGCTGGCTCGACGTGGACGCCCGGCTACCGCGGGATTGCGGCCAGCGCGTCCGCGGCGCGGGCGCCGCTCGCCAGGGCATAATCCGGGCCGCCGAAATCCCGCGTTAGCAG
>CAXTNS010000046.1:2934-9507 GCA_964245465.1 uncultured Thermoanaerobaculia bacterium | reverse complement strand
GGTCTCCGGATGATCCGCCTTGCCGGGCCGCCCCTACAGGCCTGACAGCGGTCAGCGTCCGATCGAATCGCGGCCGTCTCGCACCACCACGATCTGTTCCGCCATCAGGCGCCCGTTCGTGTCGCGCACGTCGATCTCCACCTCATCGCCCTGCTCGAGGTTGTCGGGCGTATAGCGCTGCCCCTGGAACTCGACAACGGTCTGGGCGTCATAGTGCACCACGACCACGTTGGACCGGCTGCCGGTCGAGAACCGGGAGTCATTCCGCGAGGGCTGGATCTCCAGCGTTCGGTCGCGGGTGTCGATATAGCGAACGGTACCCCGGAGGTCGTCCGAGAGGTTGTAACCGCCATTCCGGTCGTTCCGGTAGTCGTCATCATCGTCGTAGTCGCCCAGGACGCCGGTGCTGCTGCTGCCGCCCGTCACGTCCTGGAGCACCTCGATCTGCTGGGCCAGGAGACGGCTGCCGCTGTTGTCGACCTCGGCGCGGATGCGGTCGCCCGGCTCCAGGTCCTGGGCCTGGTAGTTCTTGCCCTCGAACTCGACGTCCGTCCGGTCGTCGTAATACAGGGTGACCTCACCCCCGTTGCCGTTGCGCAGGTTGTAGCGGGACGCCTCGACGTCCACCACCACGTAGCGGTCGCGGGTGTTCACCCGCTCCACCGTGCCCTGCACCTCGTTGGCCCGCTGGCCGTAAGGGTCGTACGTGCTGTTGTCCGTGGTGCGGCCGGAGTCGTTCCCGCCGCCGAAGACACCCCCGATGCCGGACGAGCCGCACCCCGTTAGGACAACGGCAGCGGTGAGCGCTGCCAGGAAGCTGTTCAAAGGGTTGATTCTCATGATGTTACCTCCTTGGTGATTCCCTCCACGCCAAGGGAGGTTCTGCAGGACTCATGCCGACTCCCGGTAACCCTGGATTTGAGGATTCTTCAGGGCTTTTTTCGGAATTTCAGCCAGGGGGGGTTGGTTTTACTCCTGGACGGCGTACAATCCGACGAACCAACGCGCCTTGCGAAGGCACGTAAGACAACTGGGAGGCATCACGCGTGACGTCGAACCGTACTTCGGCTACTGCCATTTCCCCGAAGCCCGCTCCCCGTACGACTGGCAAACAGCTCCGGCTCCCCGTCATCCTCCTGGCCCTCATTGCCACGACCCCGTTCACCGACCTCTCGAGCCCTCGGAACGCTGATGCCGCTTCCGTACCAGCCTCTGTCCCGGAAGCTGTTGCCGCAGTCTCCAAAGCCGTGGCCGCCCCGGCTACCGCCCCAGTTAAGACCGCCTTCGCCTCCGGCGTGTCCGGACTGTCGCCCAGAGTCCTCTCGATGGCGCTCGACTCGATGTCCTCCGCTCGCGCCCGCGGCGTCTCCGGCCGGGACGACCTGCTGACCATCATCGATTATTCCCTGCCCTCGACCCAGCCGCGCCTCTGGGTGCTCGACCTGGCCCATGGCAAAGTGCTCTACCACGAGCTCGTGGCCCACGGCTCGGGAAGCGGCGACAACTACGCCACCCGCTTCTCCAATGACAACGACAGCCACCAGACCAGCCTGGGCCTGTTCGTCACCGGCGGCACCTATGAAGGGGGCAACGGCTACTCGCTCAAGCTTCGGGGCCTCGACAAGGGCTTCAACGACCGCGCCGAAGAGCGCCACATCGTGATGCACGGCGCCTGGTACGTCAGTCCCGAGCACGTCCGTGCCCAGGGCCGGCTCGGCCGGAGCTGGGGCTGCCCGGCCCTTTCCGAGCAGAGCGCCCCGCGCGTGATCGACACCATCAAGGGCGGCAGCTTCGTCTTCTCCTACGCCAGCGCCGATCCGTCGTGGCTGCGGGCCGCCAAGGCCACCCTGCAGCAGACCGCGGCCTTGGCCGGCGGCGCCGTGTCGGGCCGCTGACGGCACTTCGGGCGGGCCCAGCGCCCGCCCGCCCTACAGCCCATCCAGATTCGTCAACACCAGGCGCTCTCCGGGTTGAAGCGGGAAAGAAAGGCGCACCGCCCCCCGTGCCGAGTCGCACAGCAGATCGGAACCGGTGAAAACGCAGGGCTCGTCGCGCCCATCGCCGTCCGCGTCTCCGAACAACGCCATCCCGGTGCCTGACCCGAAGCGACGCTCCCATTCGAAGGTACCGCCGTCGTGACCCGTGTCACACAGGAAGCTCTCGCCGCGGATCGCGCACACTTCGTCTCGGCCGTCCCCGTCCACGTCCGCCAGGGATAGAACGTCCGCGGGCTGCTCAAGATCCAGGGTCGCTTCAGCCTGCCCACTATCGCGAGCCGTATCGCACAGTAGTTGCGCCCCCCTCTGGACGCAGGGCTCAGCATGGCCATCGCCATCGAGATCGCCGAGCACGGGCCGGTCTCCCGCTTGGCCGAAGCTGAGCGAGGCCTCATCAGGAGCCCCGAAGTGATCCAGGTCACAGCTCCAGGCCCCCGCGTCGAACCGGCAGGGATCCGCCCGGCCGTCACCGTCCCAGTCGCCGAACACCGCTTCGCCGCCCGGCGTGAGCCCCATCTCTAACTCGGCCTTGCCTCCCGAGCGCGCGAGGTCGCATCGCAGCCCCGCCGTTCCTGCAGCGCAGATCTCGTCGGCTGGCGAGGCGGCGATGACCTGCCCGAAGATCCCCTCGGCGTCACCGTCCTGACCGTAGCTCTGCCAGACCACGATGAACGTGCCGTTGGCGCCAGCTACCGCGTAGGGCTCCGTCTGATCGTCCAGGGTATAGCGGTTGAGGACCTGCTTCGGACCCACAGGCGTGCCATCCGGGCGGAACAGGCGGCCCCAGACGTCCCAACCTCGTCCGAAAGTGCCGGGCGGGCCGCCTTCCTGCCAGACCACGAAGAAGTTGCCTTCACGATCCGCAGCCATCTGGCCGCCGAGGCGCGCGTGGCGATCGTCCTCGTTGACCCGCAGAACCGGGCCTTGCCGCTTTCCCTCCGGGTCCAGGAGCCGCATCTTCAGGTTTGCGCGACCGGTCTCGTAGTCTTCGTCATTCCAAACCACCACATATCCTTGGTCTCCCAGCGCCGCGCTCCGGCCTACGAACTGCGCTCCGCGCACGTTGTCGTGCACCTGCACCGGAGCGCCGAGGGAGCGCCCGTCCGGAGAGAACAGTTGTGCGAGGACCCGGGCGCGGGCTCCGTCATCGGTCCAGGTCACGAGGAACTTGCCGGACGGGCTCATGGCTAAGCCATCCACATATTGGGAGCTTCGGCGGGCAGGATAGACCGGATCAGGACCATAGATCCGCCTTCCTTCCGCATCGGTGAGGACCAGGAAGGTCCGAGCTTCGTTGCGGTTTCGGCGGCTCCCGATGAGAGCGATCACGGACCCGCCATGAGGGAGAGCACGAACGAAACGGGGGGCCACCGTGTCCAGAGTCGTAAGGTTCCGGGGAGGAGAGAGCCATCTTCCATCCACCCCCAACTCACCGGTACGAATGGTGACCCCTTGGAAGTCTCGCAGGAACCGGCGCCAGAAAATAGAGACGCCACCCTTTGGCCCCGGTCCCAAAGCCGGCTGAAAAGGCTGACCCGGGAAGAGTTGGATAGCCCGGTTATGGCCAAGAGGACGGCCTTCCGGGGAGTACCACTGCCCCCAAAGGCCGTCCTTGCTCTCGTCTTCCGTCTTGCCTTGCCAAGCCACCAGGAAATCGCCCGCCATGGTGGCCGCTACGACCTGATCGACCTGAGGGAACCTGCCTTGCTCGTTAACCCGAAGCTCCGGTCCGAGAGGAGTCTGAGCCCAGCCGATCCCACTCCCCAGAAGGCCTGCCAAAACGAGGAATCCAAGAGTATCGCGAGAACGTTTCACGGCTCCTCCAAGTAAGCGTCTGAGAGCGGCTGGCCGTTGACGTTGAACTCCCGAGCGTACCAGCCGGTCAGCTCATCCGCCGTCGAATACTCGTTCCACCGCACCACGAAACCTCCCAAAGGATCGACCTTGATCTCCACCAGATCGCTCCGCTCTACATCCACAGCGAGGATACCTCCAGGGAGAGCGGGATTGACCAGGATCTCTTCCGAACGGGGTGCCCCTGCTGAAGAGAACAGGCGTACCTTGAGCTCCTTTTCTTGGCTTACCCAACCGATGATCAGATTGCCCGCCGCATCGGCACCCGCAACAGGGGCTTCCTGGTTCTTCTCTACCGAGGTGTTGACGGGAAACTCGTCTCCCAGCGGCGTGCCGTCCGCCCGGAAACGGCGGGCGAAGATGTCCGCCGTGGGATTGTCCTGCTCCGTGACGCTGGCCCAGAGGATGGTCACGTTACCCATCGCATCGATCACGGTAAACGGATCGTACTGCCGATCCTTTGCCTGTTCATTGACCCGGAAGGCGTCTCCGAGGGGGGAGCCATCTGAACCTACGCGGCGGGCGAAGATGTCCGTAGAGTCCCCGCCAACCGATCCCTCGCCTTGCCGGACGACCCCGGTACTCCCCGAGAGAGGTGCCTGCATAGCGGCAGGGGCTCCATAGAACGCCTCTTCCGAAGGGCTCAGAGTCACTTCAGAGCCCAATGCCTCACCGGCGCTCATGAGTTGGGAGACCACTCGGTCCCCTCCTCCGGTCAGCACAGGCTCGCCGTCAACAGACGCTTCTATCAAAGACGGTGCGATGTACGAGCTCGTCAAAGCCTGCGCTGAAAAACCCGTCGGCCTCTGAAGCCACATCAACCAATCACAGGTTCCGTAGCGATCGGCATCCTGGGCATTTGGACATTCTTGTGGCCTGCGGAACGTAGTGATCGCCTGGTTCACGGGACACGCAGGTGGAAAAGTCAATGCCCCCCTTGGGTCCCGCCACTGAACCTGCCAAGTGCGGCAATTAAACCCGCTCAGGCCGCTCGTCGGCTGGACTGAGGTGCTGTTAGGAATGTACGCGACGTAGTTGCTGCCCTGGGTGCCCGTGATGATCCGCCGCTCACCGGGGGTTCCCGTGGTGGAGGGAGGAACGTCAGACAGGACTCCCTCGGCCCGGGTGAATTCTCCCCAACTGGTCGTCCCGGACGGATACAGAACCCTCCAAAGCTCAGCGATTTTAGGCATGTCTTTCTGAGCACCGGCGCTGGTCAGCACCAAGAGCGGCCGGTCCCAGGCGACGATGGAGGCTTCGTCCGTTTGCGACCGCGGTGGGTCGTCACCATGGACGCCTGCCGTGAAACCAACCGCGCCTGACAGGATTGAAGCATAGGCACCGTGCCGCATGCCATAGCGGTTGTCGGGCGGGTCGGGGTTCACACGGTCAGGATACTCATAGGGGCCTTCACCGTTGACCACCGGCTTGGTGGGAGTTGCGTTGCGGAGAGCCTTCGTGAAGTCGAGAGCCCGGCTGATGGCACATTTCTGTTTGGCCTGCCAGGAGCTGCCGGACGTCCCCGGGCAAGAGGTGCTGAGATTGAGAGCGTGACCGCTGTGGTAAAGGTGGAAGCTCAACCAGGATTGGCTCTGATAGCGCGTGTAGACACTCACCGGAGCACTGCCGGCCAGATGGTTGGTGACGAGGTGGCGGGGAGCCACCCGCTTGAGCTCGGGACCAACCAAGAGGGTCGTGTCATGCACGGTACCGGGCCAGCGGCCGTCGTAGTCCAGGACCGCGTCAGGCCAGTCGTCGAAATTGATGGAGTAGATGACGTGGTTGCCCGCCAGTCTCGCCGCCAAGTTGCGAGCGAAGATCACTGAGGCTTCCTTGGGGGGATAGCTCTGGCTCTTGCGGCAGTGCCCACGGTCCGATGGATCGGCGACTCCCGTCATGGCGATAACGATCCCCTTGCTGTTGGCATACTCCACCATGGCGTCGACCTCGCGCCAGTAGTCCGGCCGCCAGCGGGAGCAATTGTTGGGGACCGCTCCCAAACAGCTGGTTCCCGGTGGCGGTGTCCCCTGCTCGAAGGCGAAGGTCTCGGGGCCGGGGAAGGGGACGACGATGCTGTCGACCTCCATGGTTTTTCCATCGACTCCGCATCCCGCCTTCCTTGGCTCATTGGCATTCCTTGGCTGCCAAGCCACGGCTGGAGCGACCTGAAGGACGGTGTATCCCTTCGCCGCGCGGTTGTCCACATAGGACCGCCACGTGCTGGTCACGGTCCCGGGAGCCAGGTTCGGGTTGGCGGCTCGTGCCGCCACCATGGCTTGGCCTTCCCTCGCGAATGCCGGCCAAGCGGTGTCTCCCTGCCAGTAGAAACGGTCCGTGGGTTTGCCCGTGTAGTTCAGGTAGCGCACTCCAGTGGGCACTTGCAGGAAGCCGTTGGCGTAGAGCTTGTTACTCTGTGTGCTGGCAGGGTTGGGACCCACTGAGAAGGTGAGCCTCGACGTGGCAGAACGGTTGAGAACGGCATCCGTTCCACAATTGAGGGTGGCCGTTGCCCCGGTGCACTTGTGCCAGAGGTAGTAGGTACCCTGGGGTAAGGCCGTCCGGATCTTGAAGATATTGAACGTCTGGCCGTTCTCGAGGCGGGTGCCGTCCCAGAATCCGAAGCCACTTGGCGCGGACAGGTCCCCGCTCGGAGGATTGCTGGACCAGTAGAACACGAGTTGCAGGTCACGGTAGGGATTGCCTCCGTCATAGCGGAATGGAG
>CAXTNS010000046.1:1613-2924 GCA_964245465.1 uncultured Thermoanaerobaculia bacterium | reverse complement strand
GGACTGGCGTCTTGAGCTCCAACTCATAGCGCTGCCACTGCGTGACGGTCTGGGCCATTGCCGGAGCTGCGGCAAAGTTGGCCGCGAGAAGAAAAGCGATCTTCCGTGCTGCGTGTCTGATCATGAGGGCTTCCTTTCAAGATCCCAACCTCTCGGGCGGACCCTACGGAATGAACCGGCTCAATCTGGAATTACTTACCCTGTTTATAGCATACGGAGCAGCCGGGAGAATCGTCGCTTGCGAGTGGTACCCCCTCGGCAACAACGGGCTGGCGCGGTAGAATCAGGGGAAATGAGACCCCCCTTGCCTCTCTGGCAGGTCTTTTTCCTCCTTGCCCTTCTGGCCGGTTCGGTGGCGTTCGCCGACTCGCCGGAAGTTGAGCTCCGCATGGTCCTCCAGGTGCACGGCGAAGGTGGCGCAAAGGCGACGGAGGCGCAGGTCGCCAGGACGGCCGAGGTGCTGAAGAGCCGCTTGGACATGGCGGATGCCGACGATCCAGAGGTCACAGTGAAGGGCGACCGTATCTCGGTCCGGGCGGGCGGCATCGAAGATCCGGACCGGCTCCGCCACCTGCTCCTGTCGAACGCGAAGCTCGAATTCCGCTTCGTCACCTTCCCTGAAGGCGGCGGCGGTGTCGAGTCCCGGGAAGCGATCCTCCAGAATTACAATGGGAACCTGCCGCCCGGCGTCGAGATCCTTGAAGGAGATCAACTGGTGGACGGCCGGAAGACCGGCACCTTGTATTACGCCGTCGAGAAGAAGCGGGCGGTCGGCGGCGAGGATTTCCAGTCCGTGCGCCCGACTCTGGGCCAGTTCGACAACCCGATGCTCTCTTTCACCCTCACTCCAGAGGCCGCCTCGGTCTTCGGTGAGATGACAGGCGCGAACGTCGGCAAGGGTCTCGCCATTGTGCTCAACGACAGGGTCGTTTCGGCGCCCGTGGTCCGAAGCCGGATCACGGACACTGGCCAGATGGAGGGCAACTTCACCAAGGAGGAGGTCCAGGATCTTGCGGCCGCGCTCAACTCCGGTGCCCTGACGGCGCCCATCACCGTCCTCGAAGAGACACGGGGTAACTCTCCGATGAGAATCAACAAGACGGCCAGCACCGCCCTGTTCGTCCTCATCGCGGTCCTCGGGTTCTTCACCGCCAAGGGCCTCTTCAACCGGAAGCGGAAGCCTACCCGGGACGAGGGCGCGGGCCAGGATTGAAGGGGACTTCTATCGCAACCCTTCGATTTCCTGGTCCAGAAAAGCCAGGGCCTTTTCCAGGGAGGCGCGGCGGATCTCGGAGCGGGTCCGGAACCCGG
>CAXTNS010000046.1:0-1603 GCA_964245465.1 uncultured Thermoanaerobaculia bacterium | reverse complement strand
AGCGGGTCATATCAATATCCTCCAGGACCCGCCGCCGTGACAGCTCCAGGCCGGCCAGCTTCTGCCGGCGCTGGCGCTCCTCGGGGGTCAGCGCCGCGCCCCGGTCCAGGCTCTTGTCGGCGCCTTCAATCTGGGACTCAACGGATTTGCTCTCCCAACCTCGTGCCATCCTGAGATCCTCCCGCTACGTGCCTGGAGCCAGCGCCTTTCGGGCCGCTTCCAGCCGCTTCGCTTCCACCCGGCTCCGCTGCTCGACGGCGCGTTGCGCCAGGCGTTCATAGTCCGCCACCTGGAGTGAGGGGTGGTCCTGCGCGACGGCCTCCAGGGCGCGCCACAATCCCAGCTTCCCCTCGATCCCGAGCGAGAGGACTTCGAGAGATTCGAGCAGATGCAGGTCCCCGCCGGACCGGTCTTCCAGCCGCAGCTTGAGCTCGGTAAATTTTCCCCCTAGCCAGGCCGACGCCTTTCGCAGCCGGCTCTCTTCGACATCCAGGCGTTCCATGAGCGCCTCAAGCTCCTCGCAGTCCGCCTCGACGTCGGCTCGCAGCCCGGCGGCGAAGGATCCCAGAGGGGTCTCGGCATGCGCCGCCTCCAGGTGTCCCAGAAGCTCGACGGCGGCTATCGAGCCCGCCATGTGGTCCTTCAAATAGGTCGCAAGGTGCTCGTCGGCCATGTCCTCACCTCCCTCTTCGATCTTGAAGCAGACGACGTGCCATGGGAAGAATGTCTGACTTCGGTCCCCGAATTGTTCAGCTCGGTTCCGCAATCCAATGAATTCGAGCTTCGAAAGACCTGTTTCTCATCACCCCGTCGTCTGTCTGGATTCAGAATCCAGTGGATTCCGGTCTGAAAGCAGTCGATTCCGTTTTCGAATCCAGTGGATTTCATCTTGGATGCAGTGAATTTGGACCTGGAATCCACTGGATTTCGGTCTGGATCCAGTAGATTCGAGCCTCGAAACCAGTGGATTCCGGATTGGAAACCAGTGGATTCCGGTTTGGATCCACTGGATTCCAGCTTCAAACGAATGGATTCTGTTCTCGAATCCAGTGGATGCCATTTCAGAAATGAATGCTTCGAATCCCGAATCCACTGGATTTGGGATCTGAATAGAGCTGCTGGGGACCTCAGATGAAAGATCGGCGAGCCGCAACGAGGAGTCCCAACGTGGAAAGGACGCTGAGCCAGCCCATCCAGTCGCCTGCCGCACTATAAAACGTGTGGGCCGCCAGCACCGACAGGGCGAAGACGAGCGCGGGGCCTGCCAGGAAAACCGCCACGGCTTCCACGGGCAGTGCCAAACCATGTGTTTCGGGCCTTTCCCGTTGTACGTCGAGGGTGCAGTCTACCCCCGAGGTCTTCCGCTACAGCGAAGACGACTGATTTGCCCTTTGGGTTAACAGAGACTGGTCGGCGATCTCCAGGACCGACAAGCTTTAGCCCAATGCTGTTCACTTTGGCTGAAATAAGGCCACCAAGGACGGCAAGGACCTCAAGGACAGGCACCGCGCCATTCCTCACCCGTCCTTTGCGTCCTTGGTGTCCTTACCTCCAGTTGCATTGGAAAACCGTATGAACGTAGGTAGAGCCCCGAAGGCAGGGC
>CAXTNS010000045.1:16348-19299 GCA_964245465.1 uncultured Thermoanaerobaculia bacterium | reverse complement strand
CGTCGAGGAAACGTACGCCGGGCCGCCAGCCGTGGGCCTGGAGCGCCCAGATCACGCCCCGCCCCCTCTCGACGGTGCTCAGGGTGTAGAGCACCCACGTGCGCCGGGGCTCTTCCAGGTCCTCGAAGCGGGCGCCCGGGGCCATCCCCGTCCGTCGGCGCACGGCCTCGCTCCAGATCTCCTCCGGGGACGCCTTGCGGCTGGGCCGCCACCACGTCCAGGGCCACCGCAGTGCCTTCGCGGTCACGACCCCGGCTCGGGTCTTTCGAGCCGCTCGAAGACCACGTAGCGCCGCTCCATGGGCCGGGAGATGGTCTCCCGGAGGATCCGGAACGGCCGGCCCGCGATCAGGCGGCGGACGTCTTCGGGGGTGTACTGGAACATGGCTGAAGGGTATTGCTTCGACAGCGGCGCGTCCGGCGGCAGCACCACGAAGTGCTCGGCCGCGGGGTCGGGCCAGAAGAAGTCGGCGTACAGCCGGCCTCCGGGCCGCAGGAAGCGTTCCAGGAAATCGAGGTTCCGTCCGGCGAGATCCAGGTTCTGGTGAATCCAGAAGTAGCGGCCCACCACCGTGTCGACCTGACCGTGATGATGTGTCAGCCCCTCCCGGTCGCCGACGTGGACGTAGGTGCAGTTGGACGGCGACACCAGCCGGGCGATCTGGAGCGCCATGGTGCTGTAGTCGACCCCCAGGTAGGACCGCGCGTAGCGGCCGAGCTGCTTGCCCAGGTTGCCGCAGCCGCACCCCAGCTCCATCACCCGCTGGCCCTCCAGCGCGTCCCGGTCGCAGTAGATGGCCAGGTTCCAGCCGAGCCCCAGGGACAGGTAGATCATCTTGAGCGGGTCTTCCGGCAAAGGCGGCTTGTCCGGCAGCGCGGTATAGGGAGTGAGCTGCAGGGGCCACTCCCGGCTCAGGTAGGAGAGCCACTCGGCGTTCCAGCGCTCCACGTCCTCCGGGGAGCAATCGAGGAGCGAGCCGACCTCGTGAACGTCCTGGCTCTCCACGGCGGAGATGAGCGGACCGCGGCGCGACCGGCCGAGGAGCCGGCGGACCATGGGTTGAAATTTTCGGGTCAAGGGTTTTCTCCTCCCAGCCGGAACCGGGTTCCCGCCGCAGTCTATACAAAATCGCAACATACTCCGTGGGCTCCCGCTTCCTCGACCGCAAGGAAGGGCGTTCCAAGATGGCATGCTATCCTGTCGTCCAGGAGGAGGACCGGGAGAGCCTCATCTCCCATTCCCTTTACCGGCCATGCAGAATAAGATCCTGGCAAAGAACGATTCCCCGAGGGGGCATGCCATGAGCCGGCCGGCCGCCGCGGCGCCTGCGTCTCTGCCCTTCGAGCTGGTCTACGACGACGGAGAGCCTTTGGAGACCGAGTGGCACACCCTGGAATTCCCCCTCCTGCGCGAGGTGATCTGCCAAGCCATGGCGGAGCGCGGCAAGACGGACTTCTACGTCAGCGCGAACATGTTCGTGTACTACTCCGTGGCGCAGGCGCGGGACGTCGCCGAGGAAGTGAGGAACGGGGGAGAGCAGCGGGCTTTCCGCGGGCCGGACGTCTTCTGGGTGGGAGGCGTCGATCCGGATCGCGAACGGCAGGTCTGGATCGCGTGGGAGGAGGATGGACGTCTGCCGGACGTCATCGTCGAGCTCCTGTCCCCCTCCACGGCGCACAAGGACCGCACCGAGAAGAAGGATCTCTACGCCCGGGTCTTCCGCACGGCGGAGTATTTCCTGTACGACCCGGACACCCGCCAACTGGATGGGTTTCGCCTGGAGGGCGGGGTCTACCAGCCCATCCCGCCCGATGGAAAGGGGCGGCTCTGGAGCGAGCAGCTCGGGACGTCTCTCGGGGTCTGGCAGGGAGTGGTGGTGAGGAGAAAAGGCGATTGGGTTCGGCTCTTCCGTGATGATGGGAGTCTGGTGCCCACACAGGCCGAAGCGGCGGAAGCCGAGGTCGCCCGGCTGCGGGCTTTGCTCGAAGAACGCAGCCGGAGCTGATCCCGCAAGCGTCATTCCGCCAGCTCACCCCGCTTCCGCCAGCAGATCCACGCCCCCACGGTATACACGATCGCCAGGCCGGCGCCGAACTCGGTCGTAACATACGGGGTGAGGCCCCGGTCCTGGGTCAGGGGATCGAAGATCTCCTGGACGAAGAGGTTGTGGCTGGCGTGGAGGAATACCGCCGTCCAGACACTGCCCGATTTCAGGCGCAGCCAGGCGAACACGAACGAGTCGGCCATCACCGCCCAGGTAAAGACGAGCAGCGCGTATCCCTTGGGAGCCCGGCTGTTGTAGTCCGCGAAGAGGATCAGGGGATAGTGGTAGACGGCCCAGAAGACGCCGCTGATCAGGGCCGTCCTCGTGAAGCTCGTCATCCGGGACAGCTCCGGGACGAGGAACCCCCGCCAGCCGATCTCCTCACCCAGCGCGAAGACCACTCCCGGGAGAAAGCCCGCCGTCATCAGGAGCGCCAGGACCGCCCCGAAAGGGATCTTGACCCCGATCTCCTTGGAGAATGACGCCGTCAGCCCGCTGGCCGAAAATCCGCCGGTCCCGGTGAGCCAGACGAGGCCGTACACCACCAGGCAGGCCACGGGCGGGAGGAGATAGCTCAGCACATGCCAGCGCGGGGCTCCCCAGCCCCACCCCACTCCTCGGAGATTCCTCTGAAACACCAGCCTCGTGACGATCGCCGCCACGCCCGGGCACCACATGAGGCCGAGCGTCGGCAGCATCTTCATCTTCCCGGAGGCGATGATCTGCCAGTAGAAGAGGGAGCTGAGGGCGAAGGTAAGGACGAGAAAGACGGCGATCCTGCGCCACGAGGGGGAAGGAGGAACCGGTCCTGGTTGGTTCATTCCCCAATGGTGACATAGCGGCTGCACGGAGGCTTACTTCATCCGCGCGCCCACCCCCAGGCGCCGCCAGCCCTCATGGCCCAGGC
>CAXTNS010000045.1:12861-16338 GCA_964245465.1 uncultured Thermoanaerobaculia bacterium | reverse complement strand
ATCGTCTCGATGTTCTTCTCGAAGATCTCGGAAGCCTCGGGGAATACGGCCACCGCGCGTTCGACGCTCGCCTCGCGCAAAAGATGGAGGATGGGGTAGGGTGAGCGGTTCGTGTAGTTCTCGACGTCGTCCGGCTCCGTGTCCGCGAACTGGTACTGGGGGTGGAAGCTGGCCACTTGGATCTCCCCCTCCAGGCCCAACTCGGCCACGGCGGTCTCGGCCACGTCCAGGAAATCGTTGTAATCCAGGAAGTCGGTCAGCACCCGGGGATGGATCAGCAAGGTGGTGTCGACCGCTTCCGGATCGGTTTCTGACAAGGTCCGCAGCTCGCTCACCAGGTCGGCCAGCAGGTCCTCGGGCGTCTCCGCTTCGCTGATCGCGAACCGAACCTGGTCCCGGACGTAGACGGCCCGGGCGAATGGGCACAGGTCAAGGCCGATGATGGCTTTTTCGAGCCAGGCCCGGGTGGCGGCGAAGACTGCTTCAGGGGTCTCCATGCGAGAGGCGGCCCCGCTCACGCCGGCATGAGCTGTTGAAACTTCTGCGGCTCCTCGCCCAGCCACTGCGGGTTCTGCGCGGTGCTGTCGAAGATGGACGTCGTCTTGAACAGCTCGAAACGGCCGGTCGCCGCGGCCTCGGCCGTCTTCGCCAGCAGCGCGTCGCGCTCCTCGGCGCTGAGCGGGTGGAACGTGCGGACGGCTTCGAAGGCCTGGTCGAGAACCTCCATGGTGTCGATGCCCGCGATCACCACGGACGTGGGCAGGCTCAGCGCATAGTGCAGGCACTCGACCGGGGTCACGGTGTTCGATTTCAACAGGATTCCATTAGCCATGCTCTTCATGCCGAGGACCCCGATGTTGCGCCGGACCAGCTCCGGCAGCACCGCCTTCTCGAAGCTGCGGTAGTGGGCGTCCATGACGTTGAGCGGCATCTGGACCGCGTCGAACTGGAACCCGCATTCCTCCGCGACGGCCAGCATGTGCAGGTGGATCTGGGGATCCTTGTGTCCCGTGAACCCGATGTACCGGACCTTGCCGGCCTCGCGGGCCTCCAGGAGGGCGGCGTTGGCTCCCTCCTCGTCGAAGATGCGGTGAGGGTCTTCGTACCGGATGATCTCATGGTGCTGAACGAGATCGACGTGATCGACCCCCAGGCGTTTGAGGGATTCGTCCAGTTGCTTGGCCGCCTCCTTCTTCGAGCGGCCATCGATCTTCGTCATCAGAAAGGCTTTTTCGCGGTAGCCGTCCCGCAGGGCCTTGCCCATCCGCTTCTCACTTTCCCCGTCGTTGTAATCCCAACTGTTGTCCAGGAATTTGATGCCCCGGTCGAGGGCGGAGCGGACGATCCGGAGGGCCGTCGGCTCGTCCACGTGCTTGAGCGCGAGATGCCAGCCTCCGACTCCGATCACCGACATCTTTTCCCCCGTGCTGCCGAGGGTTCGATAGATCATGGGGATACCTCCTTTGCAAGTCACTCCTCGTATTCGTCAGACCCTTGAACCCACAGAAAGGACTGGACGTCAATCATGTCCCGGGGCCGCAGGTCTCGCAAGTCGTGCCGTACGGCGCCGGCGAATTCCAGAAGGCTGGCATAGGTATCCCAGGACGGCCGCGACCGGTAGTGGAAATCGAAGCCGTACTCCCGGGCGGCGGCGCGCGTGACGTTCGGCTTGAGGAAGATGTGGACCTCCGGCTGGGCGATGAATCCGAAGACCGTCACCACGGGCCAGGTGAGGACCCGCGTCTGCCGGCGCGGCAGCTCCGCCACCGTCTCGCACCAGCGCTGGAACCTGGGCTTCGCGCCTCCCGGGCCATGGAGGAAGTCGTAGAGCCCCGAGGCGAACGCCTGAGCGCCCTCGGGCGTCTTCACGGCGTCGCGCAACGCCATCTTCTCAAAGGAAAAGAGGAGGTTCGTCCGCGCCTCGATCCTCACCGCCCGGGCGGCGGTCTCCTCGAAGGAGCCCTGCCGCAACAGGGAGCGCAAGGCGGAGCGGCCGAGGGTCTCCTGCCACTGCTCATGCGCCGCCCACTTATAGCCGCGCTCCCAATCTACGTACTTCTCGTCCTGGAAACCGCCGGGGAAGAAGCGGAGGAACTTGCGCCGGCAGCGTTCCGGCCCTGCCAGGGACCGGCCCCGCCGTACCGGGTGAGACGCCTTGGAGACCGTGCCGGGCTTCGTGATTTCCATGATCTTCCGCCTCCTGACGGAGGTGGAAGCAAGCTGCGGACCATGGTCATGAAAACCACAAAAGCCCGGGTGGATCGCTCCACCCGGGCTCTGTGTCCCCCTCAAGAGACTTCAGAAAAGCAAAAAAAGAACTTCCCGACTCTGGCGTCTCGAGGTCCCCTCGTTCGCTTTCGCTTCCTTGGGTCGCTCTTGTTGATGGGGAGTGTAGGGCCGCGCGTTCTCAGGAGTCCTCAAATACCGGCTCAAAGTTCATCAAAAGATCTCAAACCCTCACCGGTGCCCCGCCCAATACCAGTTCTTGCCGTACTTTACGAGCTGTGTGCTCCCCGGCTCGCCCAGGTCGTAGAATTCCTTGGGATCGCCGCCATCCGGCACGAAGAGGAATCCCGAGTAGTTGTCCAGGACGCCGCGGAACGTGAAGAAGAACACGTACTTCCGGCCGCCGTGCTCCTCGACCAGGATGTCGTCCCACCCCTGGAGACCTGAGGGGCGTCCTCGCCCAAGGCGATTACGTCCGGTCTTCCGGCAGGCTGCAGAGAGCCGTCCATGACACGGCGGACAATGGCTTCGCGATCCGCCCGGTGCCGATGGAAGTCCCACTGAAGAGCCAGCTCGGTGAACGGAAAGAAGAGCGCCAGGAGCAGCGCGGCCAGGCAGACGAGCACGGGCATGGCGCCGGTCTCCCGGAAACGGCGAAGCCGCAAGGCGGCCCAGACCGATACGGCTGCGAACAGAAGCCAAGCCCCGAACAGGGCGGGCACCATCAGGAATGGTGTGATCCAGTCGACGATCGTCCATTGAAAGGCCGTCAGGAGGAGGAGCACCAGCGATACCGCAACGCTGGCGCGGAAAGCGGCGGCCTGGGTCTTGGGCTTCGCTGGGGCTCCGGTGGGCATCTGACGAGGAGAGTCTACCTCCGACTCCCCCTCTTGCCGCCCCTCGCGCCTCCGAGCTACCATTCCGCCTGGAGCCGCGAGGGCGGCCGACGGTCCGCGTAAAGGGTTCAACCCACCCCCTGCCGCTTTTCACAGAACCTTCTATTCCTCGCCCCAATCGCGGACGACGGGCGGCCAAGGAAGGAAGGTTTCCATGTCCGAACAGACCCTCCCTGACAATCCCAACCTCGAATGGCTCCGTAAGCAGGCCAAGCGCCGGCTCGAAGAGCTGCGGAAGGCGAACCCGGCCGCCAGACTGGCGGACGCCCAGCTCGACCTGGCCCGGCAGTATGGGTTTCCGAGCTGGCGGTCGCTGAAGGCGCGCGTCGATTTTCTGACGGTGGACGGTCAGCTC
>CAXTNS010000045.1:0-12851 GCA_964245465.1 uncultured Thermoanaerobaculia bacterium | reverse complement strand
GTCAGCTCCTCGACGCAGCCCGACAGGGCGACGCCGGAGTCCTGGCCACCCTGCTCGACGGGCACCCGGAGAAGCTGCACGTCCGTACGAAACCGTACGATTTGTCGCTGTTGCATCTCGCCGCGAGCAGCGGAAACCTGGCGGCCGTGGACCTGCTGCTGAGGCGGGGTCTGGACGTGAACGTCCGCGACAAGGGAGACAACACCACCCCGATGCACTGGGCCGCGGCGAACGGTCACTTGGAGATCGTGCGGCGGCTGGCCGACGTGGGCGGTGACGTCGTCGGGCGCGGTGACGATCACGCCCTGGAGGTCATCGGCTGGGCGACGTGCTTCGACGAATGCCACGGCACCGTCGCGGACTTCCTGGTCAGCCGCGGCGCCAGGCACCACATCTTCTCAGCGATCTCCATGAATCTTGGGGACGAGGTGCGGCGGATCGTGGCGGCCGACCCGGCGGCACTGAGCCAGCCCATGAGCCGCAACGAGGACCACCGGCTGCCGCTGCACCATGCCGTGCTGAAGAATCGTCCGGAAATGGTCGCGCTGCTGCTGGAGCTGGGGGCCGACCCGCAGGCGCCGGACGGCTCAGGCTTCCCGGCCGCCGCGTACGCGACCGCGCCCGACGTGGATCGAATCGTATTCGAAGCGATCCGTACCCGAGGCGGTACCCTGGACCTCTTCACCGCCTTGGCCCTGGGTGACGAGACCACGGCTGAACGGCTCCTGGATGAGAACGCTGGCGTGCTGCATCTCATGGCGAAGCGAAACGCTGTACGGGCCGTCCAGTGGCTTCTCGACCACGGCGTGAACCCCAACGCCCGCTGGAGCCACTGGGACGCCGAGGTCACCCCGCTACACCTCGCCGCCGCGAATGGTCACGTGGACGTCGTGCGCCTTCTCCTCCAGGCCGGAGCCGACCCGCACATCCGCGACACCAAACATGACGGAAATGCGATCGACTGGGCCGCCTACTTCGGTCAGCGGGAGATCGCCGAGCTCCTCAAGGCTCACGCGGCGAATACGGAACGATGCACTACAGATTAGGCTGCGGACCGGATCGGTCTGTTCGTCGATCCGGCCGTGGACTGCTTCCGAAGCAGGCCCCCGGACCCTATCGGTTCTCTGGGCTAGAACGGGTCGATTCCAATATCGCGGAAAGCCACGGTTTCGCCAAAAACGATGTTAACCTTGTGACTGTCAGTATTAGCCCGAGCGGTCATTTCGAGCGCTCTCGGAAGATTGGGTGGCAGCCTGAGTATCCCACAACTGTTTCCTCCACTGAAACGAACTCTGGTTCTCAACTCTCGTCCCCCATCATCCACTAATTCGCCCTCACCGCAAAGGTTGAGGCCCTTACTCTCGCCTGTCAAATTTGTGACCGTCAGAGAACATTGAACCAGATCGCCGCTTCTTTGGCAGCCCAGAAGGTCAAAGGAAAAAGACGATCCTCTATACGTACCTATGGCGGCTGGCGGCGGCTCCTTTTCAACTAGAGGTGCTTCCGGAGATCTGGTTGTAGTACCGTCTATGGTTACCCTTTCGAGCGGGTTTGTGGAAGCTGGTTGCGAACCTCGATCGACCTCTTGTGCAGCTTGAGACGGCGAATTGATATCTGTTGGTCTTTGCGGCTCTCGGTTTTTCGCGTGCTCTTCGAATCTCTTGATTTCCGCCTCTCTTTCGGCGATAGCGGCTTCCAATCGCTCTCGGTCACGTTTTGCGTCAACGGTAATTATAGCTGCGATTATACCAGCAATCGCAGTGATCAATGCTGCCAGGAGAAAAACCCAAGGCTTTTCCGAGTGCATAATCAGAATCTCACTTAGCGCGCATGACGTTTATTCGACGGAGCGAGTTGAGCCTGAGGCATGGCCATGGTTCTATGCCCCTCAACAGCAACAACTTGCGTTGACTCTACGCCGGTACATCGCCATCGTCAACTTCTCGAAATGTGCGTGATAAGCAGCCAGGTCACCCTGCCGCCACTTTGAGGATGTGATGGTCGCTCCTACTTCTCGCGAAGGTAGGCGGCGATCTCCGGGCGCTGGAGATATTCGGCCCAATCGTGCGGCGTTCCCTGGTAAACGCGGTCCTTCGTGCCGAGATCGGCCCCAGCCTCTACGAGCACCTTGACGGCGCCGAGAGAGCCGGAGTCCACGGCGTGATGAAGGGCGGTCGCGTGGGGATGGAACGAGGGAGGGCTGTAGGCGTTCACGTCCACACCGGAATCGATCAGGAGCGCGAGGGTGTGGGGTTGGCCGTAGAGGGCGGCAGCGGCCAGCGCGGACGACCGGCAGACCGCGCTGGCCTCGGGCAGGAGACGGGTGACGTCCTCCGCGCGTCCCGTGCAGACCGCGGTCAGCAACGTCAGCTTCGCGCCTCGCTCGAGGAGCCGTTCGACCGCGTCGAGCTCGCGATGTGCCAGGGCCGGCACGAGGGCGCCGCCGGGATCAGCCCCGTCGTCGATGAGCACGTCGATGAGCTCGCATTGCACTCCATGCTCCCGCGGGACACGTCCGGAGCACACCAGGGCGAGCGCGTAGTCGAGCTGTTCTCGAAGGCTGTCCACACCCTGGCGTTCCGCCGCTTGGAGAATCGCTCGGGTCACCTGAGCGATGTTCTCGGGCAACCTGCCGTTCCGGATCGGATTCTCCGCCACGAACCAGAGCAGGTAGGGTTGCCGGAAATATCCTTCGCCAGAATCGAGGCGATCGCGGACCAACTCCGGATGTGCGGACAAGAGGCTTTCCAGAGCGTTTACGTCACCGGCGTCGATGGCGGATACAGCTTCTCGGAAGATCGGGTCGGGGATTTCGGAGTTGTCCATGGGATAGCTGGTTATTTTAATCGCAAGTGGGTACGACAGCTCTGAGCAACTCGGCCGCCCGCCGATCCCAGCTCTCGCCTTCGGCAGCGCGGCGGCGCTCCAGGGCGAGGGCTGGAGTCCGTTCTTCGACAGCCCGGCGGAACTGGCGGAGGAAGCTTTCGGGATCGTCGTAGAGATAGACGAGGGGCTCGGGCCAGCGCTCGGTTTCGGGAAGGCGGCGGGCGACGACGGGGAGGCCCGTGGCGAGGGCTTCGTAGAGCTTCACGGGATCGACGGCTCGGGTGAGCGGGAGGTCCCGGAAGGGGATGAGCGCGACGTCGAGGTCCGAGAGGAAGCGGTGGACGTCCGCGAAGGGGATCTCTCCGACGGTCTCCAGATTGGGGAGGTTGGATAAAGCTGCGACTTCCGGGGCCTCCACACGGCCGGCGAGGCGGAAGTGCCAGTCCGGCAAGGAGCGGGCGGCGTGCTCGACGGCTTCGACGTCGAACCAGGGTCCCAGGGCTCCCACGTAGCCGGCGCGGATCGGGGAATCTCCTGAATGCCGGGGAGACGCCGGGCTTGGAAAGGCGGTGAGGTCGACTCCGTTAGGGAGGAGGATCACCTTCGGATTGATCTCGCGAGGTTTTTCAGCCAGCAGGGTGGCGGTGGCGCAGACGAGGTCCGCTTCCCGGATCAGATGATCCTCGGCCTCTTCGATGCTTCCGGGGACGCCGGGGAAGCCCGTGTGGAGGTCGATGCGGTCGTAGACCAGGGGCACCCCCAGCCGGCGAGTGAGCTCCCGTCCGAGCTCGGCCCAGAAGGGGAGTTGGACGAGCACCATCAGGGGACGCTCGCCTTTCAAGCCCGCCAGGATCGTGCTGGCCATGGAGATTGCCGCCCGCCCGTCGAGAGGCTCGCGGTAGGGGTCCGGCCGTCCCGGCACGCGCACGCGGAGGACGTGGACGCCTCCCTGGGTGTGGAGCAGGCGCCGGGCGGGGAGAAGACGGCTGCGCAGGAAGCCGTCCAGGTAGAGGACCGGGTGGCCAGCGCGCGCCAGGGCCAAGGCGAGGTGCTGGGGACGCTGAAAGCGATAGTTCCAGGCAACCGCGGGTAGGTAGAGGATGGGGGCCTTCCAGGTAGGCGTCTCAGGTATGGGAGGCGCCGGCCGGCTGGACCGGGATACCTTCGGCATCCGGAGACTTCTCAACGATCGCGCGGCGGCCCGGGCCAGGCGTTCGAGCTGGCCGGCGGCGGCGAGGGCGCGGTCGTAGGGCCGCTCCGGGTAGGAGAAGGGGGATGGCATGCGGGGTTCAGGATACTCCGGACGTGGGCGGAGCTTCGGATAGAATCCCGTTATGCCGTACGCCGCCCCTCCCACCGACATCGATCCGCGCCAGAGGACTCAGAAGGTTTGCGTGGTGATGCCGGCCTACAATGCCGAGAAGACGCTGGAGCGTACCCTGGCGGACCTCCCCATGGAGTGGGTGGACGACATCGTGGTGGTCGACGACGCGAGCCGCGACCGCACGGTGGAGATCGCGCGGAGGCTGGGGCTCCACGTGGTGGTCCATCCGAAGAACCGGGGCTATGGGGGCAACCAGAAGACCTGCTACCGGGAGGCGCTCGCCCGCGGGGCGGACATCGCGGTCATGGTCCATCCCGATCACCAGTACGATCCCAAGAGCGTCCCGGCCCTGGTGGCGCCTCTCCTGCGCGGGGAGTGCGATGCCGTGTTCGGCAGCCGCATGCTGGGCGGCCGGCCGCTCGAGGGCGGCATGCCGAAGTGGAAGTACCTGGCGAACATCGGGCTGACGGCGGTGGCCAACGCCACGTTCTACGTGTTCCTCTCGGAGTACCACTCGGGGCTGCGGGCGTACAGCCGCCGGTTCCTGGAGTCGGTGAATCTGGAAGCCAACTCGGACGACTTCGTGTTCGACACGGAGATCATCGCCCAAGGCGTCTGGCAGGGACTGCGCATCCAGGAGATCCCCATCCAGACCCGCTACTTCCCGGAAGCCTCGCAGATCGGCTTCCGGCGCAGCGTTCGATACGGATTCGCGGTGCTGAGCGTGCTGATGCGGTACAAGATGCAGACGAAGGGGCTGATCAAGAGCCCGATCTTCGAGGCGCCCCCGGAGCCCGGAACCGCGCCAGCTCGTGGCTGAGCGTCACGTCCATCTCGGCTATCGCTTCGATCCGTTCCCGCCGGCTCTCACGGGCGCCACGGTAGGTGGCGGCGAGAGCGTCCCGGGCAGCTTCCGGCGAGAGGCGGACGGTCTCGCGCACGGTTCGCCGTCCTTCCAGATCGAAATCGTCGGCGAGCATCGCCTCGACCCTTTCCATGCGGTCGCGCGTCACCCCTTCGCCCAGAACGGCCGCTCGTAGCTCGATCAGGTCGTCCGGCGCCGGCACGGCCACCAGCAGTCGCCCTTCGGGCTTGAGGACGCGCCGCATCTCTCCGGGGTTCAGCCGGGCGTCGATCGACAGGACGAGGTCGAAAGAACCTGATTCCCAGGGGAGGAACCGGTCGGCGTTGCCCACGATCCACGTCAAGTCCGGGAAGCGCCGGGCGGCAAGGTCGACGGCGGTCGTCGCGAGGTCGATCCCGTGGGCTTCGACGGGCCGTTCCCGGGCAATGCCGCCCAGGTAGGTCCCTTCGCCGCTTCCCACGTCGAGCACGGCGGCGCCGGCCGGCAATCCCAAGTTGTCAATCTCCTCGATCAGAAACCGGAGAAGTGACGAGCCGTGGCCCGCGTCCAGGAGCCTACGCCGGGCCTCGACCGCCTCGCGGGGATCGCCGGGGTTCTTGGAGCGCCGGTCCTGCGGCTGGAGCAGGTTGCAGTAGCCGCTGCGGGCGAGGTCGAAGGAGTGTCCCCGCGGGCAGACCAGGGAACGGCCTTGGCGCTCCAGAGGGGTAGCGCAGTTGCGGACGGGGCAGATGAGGGTAGGCAGAGGTGACTCCGGAGAAGATCAAAAAGCATCGACATCTTGACACGGGAGGATAATCCAGGTATTCTTTATGGATGAGTACGAAGACGGTCGAGCTTGACGAAGAAGCATATGAGATTTTGAGCCGTCAGAAGCGGACCGGTCAGTCGTTCTCCGAGGTTATCAAGGAGCGTCTCGGAGATGAAAAGAAAGGGCAGATCCGTACTGCCCGAGATCTCCTTGAATACATCAAGAATGTGAAGATCCCCGAAGAGGCCTTGGACCGGATGGAGGAAGTCGTCCAGTCCCGGCGTCAAAGCCCTGCCCGTATTGTGGATTTGTGATCCACCTCGATACGACTTTCGCAATCGACCTCCTCAGAGAGGCTCGTCGTGGGGAAGAAGGACCGGCAACCCGGTTCCTCGCTTCTCTGGATTTAGAAGACGTCTACATCAGCCTGTTCGTTCAGTGCGAGCTTCTTGTTGGGGCGGAGCTTTCCCAAAGAGTGGAGAAGGCGAAGGAAGAAGTCGTTGAGCTCTGCGCCAGGATACGTACAGTTTACCCTGACGACCGCCTTCCTGCCGTCTATGCTGGCTTCTTGAGCTCGCTTACGAGGTCGGGGCGCCTTATTGAGACAATTGAGACAATGGACATTCTGATCGGGACTACGGCTGTCGTCGATGGGGCTGTCATCGTCACCAGGAACATAAAGCACTTCAATCGCATCCCCGACCTGGAAATCCTCTCCTACTGAGCCTCCCTCCTCGCCCGCGCCAGCATCTCCCGTCCCTTGGCCCTCTCCGGGAACGCCCCCACCGCCCGCTCCAGCAGAGGAATTGCCTTCTCAGGATGCCCTTCCGCGAGCCACAACGCGGCGCGCTCCAGCAGGGCGTCGTAGCTCTCGCCTCCGGTGGCGAAGAAGGAATCCAGGATGCGGGCGGCTCCGGTCCGGTCTCCCTCCTGGAGGCGGAAGCGGGCGAGGTGGACGGCGGAGACCGCGTGGGTGGGAGAGAGGCGCTGTACGTCTTGGAAAAGCTTTTCCGCTCCCGCTTGGTCTCCCCGGCGCTCGCGCAGGATGGCCAGGTTCGACATGGGGGCCAGGCTGCCCGGTCTCAGGCGCAGGGACTCCCGGTACTCGCGTTCGGCCTCGTCGAGGCGGCCCTGGCCGTAGAGCGCCATTCCCAGGTTGTTGCGGGCGATCTCGTTCCGAGGATTGGTGCGGACGACCTCCTGGAAGAGGGCGAAGTCATCCCGGTAGAGATTGGAGCGGTCCCAGGCGGCGGCTCCCGCGGCGCCGAGCCCGATCAGGACCGTGGCCGTGACGCCTCTCCGGACCGCCTGCGACGGCAGGAACTGGACGATCCGGCTCCAGGCGAGCCCGGCCAGCCACGCGAGGCCGACGGAGGGCAGGTAGAGATAGCGCTCGGCGAAGTTGGCCCCGCCGATCGAGTTGCTGGCCAGAGCGGGGAGGAGGAACGCCAGGAGAAAGGCCAGGGGCAGCACGATCTCCCGCCGCGCCCGTCCGCTCCAAGCCGCGATCGCCATCCCCAGGATTGCCAATCCACCCATGGCAAGGCCGGCCAGCGCCAGGGGAGAGAGGAGCGGGGGAGCCGGCAGCGTGGCAAGCACCCGCGGCGGAAAAGGGACCAGGAGGAAGCCGAGATAACGGACGAGCAGGGCACCTGAGAAAGCGAGGGAGGCTCCGAGGGAAGTGGTGACGCCGTAGTGGCGCGGCGCCAAGCCTCCCAGGGCGTGGACGCGCAGGGCGAGGTAGACGGCGAGGACCGCGGCATAGGGGGCGAGGCGCGCGAGGCTCCGCCGGAGGGCCGTCCCCGGGGAGCCCTCCTTTCGCCAGCCGGAGATTTCGACGGCGGCCAGGACCAGGATCAGGGCGGTACCGGTCTCCTTGGAGAGGCAGGCGAGGAGGTAGGCGAGGGGGCCGAGGGCATTGTGGATTGTGGACTTTGGATTCCGGATTTGGGCCAGGTAGGACAGAGTTGCCAGGAGGACGAAGAGAGCGGCCAGCACGTCGGCCTGCCCCCCGACCCAGGCCACGGCTTCGGCGTGGGCCGGATGGACGGCGAAGAGGAGGCCGGCGCCCAAGGCGGCATTTGCAGCGTATGAGATAGTGGTGGCATCCTTGCCCGGATCTTGAAAAAGGCGCCTTGCGCTCAAGGCCAAGAGCAGGGAGACTCCCAAGTGGAGAAGGACCGAGGCGGAGTGGAAGGCCTCCGGACGGACGCCGAAGACGCGCGCCACGAGGGAGTAGGCGGCCCCGAAGAGCGGGCGGTAGTAGTTGGACGGCCCCGATCCCCGGTCCGGGTAGAACCCCCAGAAGGGCTGGGTGAAGAAGCGCCAGAGCCCGTCCGGAGAGCGCAGCCAGGGGTTGCGCTCGACCTGGATGTGGTCGTCGAAGACGAAGGCGAAGCCCACCGTGCCGCCGTAGACGGTCAGGACGGCCAGGGTGATCAGCGCAGCACCGAAGGCGGTCCGGCGGTCGAATCGCGCTGAACGAGGGATCATGAGTGAGTGCTATCATGCACCGCCCTGACGAGAAAACGAACCTGAGCGAACGAGCCTTGAGAGAAAAAAACACCCAGACCGGCGTCAAGCTGAGCGTCGTCATCCCCGTCTACAACGAGCGCTTCCTGGTGGAGGAGCTGATCCAGAGGGTCCTCTCCGTCTCCGCGCCCGAGATCCGCGAGATGGAAGTCCTCGTGGTGGACGACGGCTCGAAGGACGGCAGCCAGGAGATCCTGCGCCGGATCGCCGCCGAGAACCCGGACCGCATCCGTCTCCTGGAGCAGGGGAAGAATCAGGGCAAGGGAGCCGCCATCCGCCGCGGCATCGCCGAGGCCACGGGCGACCTCATCCTGTTCCAGGACGCCGACCTGGAGTACGACCCCCGGGATTACCCGCGGCTCATCCGGCCCTTCCTGGAAGACGGCGCCGACGTGGTCTACGGATCGCGCTTCCTGCCCAGCGACCGTCGGCGGGTGCTGTACTACCGCCACAGCCTGGGCAACCGGTTCCTGACCACGGTCAGCAACTGGTTCACGGACCTGAACCTGACCGACATGGAGACCTGCTACAAGGTCTTCCGGGCGCCGCTCCTCAAGTCGATCCCCATCCGCTCCAACGACTTCGCCATGGAGCCGGAGATCACGGCCAAGGTCGCCAAGCGCGAGAGCCGGATCTTCGAGGTGCCCATCAGCTACATGGGCCGCACCTACCGCGAGGGCAAGAAGATCGGCTGGACGGACGCCGTCAAGGCGTTCCGGACGATGGTGAAGTACCGTTTCATCGATGACGTCTACGCCGAGGACGAGTACGGCTCCCATATCCTCACCAGCCTGGAGAAGGCCCGGCAGTTCAACCGCTGGATGGCCGATGCCATCTCTCCCTACGTGGGTGCCCGGGTGCTGGAGATCGGCGCCGGCATCGGCAACATCACCTCCTGGCTCCTGCCACGCGACCTGTACCTCGCGAGCGACATCAACCCGCACTACATCGACTACCTGAAGAATCTGGCCTTGGGCAAGCCCTACCTCAAGGTGGCCCGCATCGACCTCGAGGACGCGGCCTGCTTCGAGCCCTGGAACGGTCAGTTCGATACCGTGGTCTGCCTGAACGTGCTGGAGCACGTCCGCGATCCCCTCCTCGCCCTGCGCAACATGCACGACGTGCTGGCGCCCGGCGGACGCCTCGTCCTCTACGTGCCGGCCGGGCAGAATCTCTATTCGAGCCTCGACGAGGTGCTCGGCCATCGCGTCCGCTACTCCCAGGAGATGCTGCGCGAGGAGCTTCAGAAGACGGGCTTCACCATCGAGACGATGCACGACTTCAACCGCACCTCCGTGCCCGGCTGGTGGCTCAACGGCCGCGTCATGAAGCGCCGCAACTTCAGCCGCGTCCAGCTCAAGCTCTTCAACATGGGCGTCCCGGTCATCCGTCGTCTGGACAAGATGCTGCCGTGGAAAGGGCTGGGAATTATTGCGGTGGGGCGGCGGGACTGAGCATTCCCCGGATCTCGTTCCAGACTGTGTTTTTCCGTACGATTTCCAGGCAGGGAATGGGGCATTCCCCACCGATCAGCTTTCGCAAGCGAGGGGTAATGGGATCGAAAGAGCTCCTCCAAGCCTTTTTGTCCGGGGGAATGAAAGGCTGTCGATGGGGAATGAAGCATTCCCCATTCGTAACCGTCTATGCAGAGGGGGAACGTCCTGATCCCCAGGTGAATGAGGGCTCAAAAGGTGGGGAATGAGGCGTTCCCTGTTGCTCGCGGCTTGGCGAGGAGGAGAATGAGCCATTCCCTGCTCATCTCGTCTTCCGCGAAGAGGAGAATGCAGCATTCCCCGGCTGTCAGAAGGACACCGAGCCCTCCACGGAGCCCGGAGGGCGGTGAGACTCGTAGCCCAGGGTGTGAACCCTGGGCGGCCGGCGGAGATGGCGCCCCAATCCTCCACGGATTTCATTCCTCTCCTCGGTCCCACCGTTCCCCCAGGGCTCACACCCCTGGGCTACGAGTCTCACCGCCCTACGGGCTCCTGGGCGCGGGAGGGCAGGCGTCCTGGCCCGCTGCTTGCTATAAGCTCCAGTCGCCATGAAGAACGACTTCAACAAGGGAACTGTCTGTGTTACGGGGGGAGCTGGGTTTATCGGTTCCCATGTGGCGGGTGCCTTTCTCGCCGAGGGGCGCCGGGTGCTGATCCTCGACAATCTGTCCGGGGGACGTCGGGAGAACGTGCCGGAGGGGGCGGAGCTGCACGTTCTGGATGTCCGGTCCAAGGAAGCGGCGGAATTGGTGCGGGAGTCGGGGATCGAGATCCTCGTGCACCACGCGGCTCAGATGGACGTGCGGCGTTCGGTGGAGGACCCCATCTTCGACGCCGACGTGAACATTCTGGGGAGCCTGAACCTGGCCGAGGCGGCCCGCAAGGGGGGAGTCCGGCAGATCCTTTTCGCTTCCACGGGCGGGGCGATCTATGGCGAGCAGGATTACTTCCCGGCCGACGAGAAGCATCCGGCCCGGCCGATCTCGCCCTATGGGATCTCCAAGCTCTCTTTCGAGCACTATTTGTTCTACTACCACGTGACCTATGGGCTCGACGCCACGTGCCTGCGGTACGCCAACGTTTATGGCGAGCGGCAGAACCCCCATGGCGAGGCGGGGGTGGTGGCCATCTTCCTCAACCGCCTGCTGGCGGGGCAGGTGCCTACGATCAACGGTCCCGGGCTCCAGACCCGCGACTACGTCCATGTGTCGGACGTGGTGCGCGCCAACGTGGCGGCGGCGGGCCGGCCCGGATTCCATATCTACAACGTGGGCACGGGGATCGAGACCTCCGTGGTGGATCTCTACCAGGAGATCGCCCGCGCCGTGGGGACGGACGCCCAGGCCCCGCACGGCCCCGCGAAGTCGGGTGAGCAGCAGCGCTCCGTGGTGGACGCGGGCCTCGGCCGCCGCGAGCTGGGTCTGCCCGAGCTCCTGCCCCTGCGCGACGGCATTGCCCGTACTACGGCCTGGTTCCGCGAGCGGGCGGCGGTGACAGTGGAAAAATAAAATAAAATTAGCCTGTCCCGCTTTTCAACCAATGCCGCACTTCTGAGGCGTGGCCGGGGATCACGGCTCCCGGCCGGGGTTCTAGCAGCACCAGCGCAGCACCCCCCCAACACAGCTCCCCCGAGAGTGAGGGTCAGTCACTCCCTCTCTCTCCTATTCAACCGGCCGGCCGCATCGCCGAAACGGTGCGGCCGGCGGTCTTTTTCTTCTCGCTGAGGGAATGGCAGCGGTCCCGTCCCTCCTCCTACCCTTTATCCGATAACAGCTCTGCCAGCGGCTTGCCGTCGAGGAAGATCTCGGCCTTGTCGACGTCCTGGAACTGGGTGGCCGTCTCGGTGAGCTGAGAGAGGACGCGGGGGCTGTCGCAGACCCCGCCGATCTCCAGATAGCCGGTGAGATAGATGCGCGCCGTCGAGCCGGAGCGCTCGATGCGCTGGACGCGCAGGGGGGAGTTGGCGAGGGAGTTGTAGAAGCCGGCGCTCTCGTAGCGTTTGCCGGCGGCGAGCAGGGTCTCCAGCGATCCCCACAGGGCGGGCACGGGGGCCGGCAGGTCGGCTTCGACGGGCACGGCGCTGTCCCCGCAGCCGACCTCGGGACCGGCGGAGCCTTTGTCCTCGATCGAGATCAGGAAGATCCTCGCCTTGCGGACCTTGGCCGTGGCGTTGACGTCCTGGGGCGCCTCGGACTGCTGACGGCAGCCGGCCAGGATTGCAAGGACGAGCAGCCAGCCGCGCGCCCTCAAGCTTCGGCCTCCACCCGGTCATAGACGCGGAAGCTGTAGGCGAAGGGCGTCTCGACCGTGGGCTCGTAGTCCTCCCG
This sequence comes from uncultured Thermoanaerobaculia bacterium, assembly GCA_964245465.1. Taxonomy (GTDB): domain Bacteria; phylum Acidobacteriota; class Thermoanaerobaculia; order Multivoradales; family UBA5704; genus DATARR01. The sequence goes on along the minus strand of CAXTNS010000045.1, from coordinate 736 downwards.
CTCCACCAGGCGCCAGAGGGACTTGTCGAGCTCGGGGAAGAAGGCGTCGCCGGGAAAGTCCTTCTGGATGCAGGTGAGATAGACCCGGTCGGCGTGGTCGAGGGTCTGGCGGAAGATCTCCTCGCCGCCGCCGATGAAGACCTCCTCCCCCTGCGCCCGCTCCAGGGCCTCTTCGACCGAATGGGCGACCTGGACACCGCGCGGGGCGTACCCCTGCCGCCGGGTCACCACGATCAAGGTCCGTCCGGGAAGGGGACGGCCGATGGACTCGAAGGTCTTCCTACCCACGATCAGGGTGTGGCCCATGGTGAGCGCCTTGAAGCGCTTGAGGTCCGCGGGCAGGCGCCAGGGGAGGCGGTTGTCGATGCCGATCGACCGGTTCTCCGATTGGGCCGCGATGAGAGAGATCCTTTGCTTTTTCATACGGCGATCGGCGCTTTGATCGCCGGGTGTGAGTCGTAGTCGCTCAGCGTGAAGTCCTCGTAGCGGAAGTCGAACAGGCTCTTCCGGTCGGGATTGAGCGTCATGGTGGGCAGGGATCGGGGCTCGCGGGTGAGCTGGAGGCTCGCCTGGTCGAGGTGGTTGAGGTAGAGGTGGGCGTCGCCCAGGGTGTGGACGAAATCGCCGGGCTGAAGGCCGCAGACCTGGGCCACCATCAGGGTCAGCAGGGCATAGGAGGCGATGTTGAACGGCACGCCCAGGAAGACGTCGGCGCTGCGCTGGTTGAGCTGGCAGG
>CAXTNS010000044.1:0-19340 GCA_964245465.1 uncultured Thermoanaerobaculia bacterium | reverse complement strand
TGGAGAAGGGTGTCCGCTTCGCCATCCGCGAGGGCGGCCGCACGGTCGGCGCCGGCACGGTCACCGACATCGTCGCGTAGTTTTTTCTTCGGTGCATAAGGGGCAGAGGTCATGGTCAACGAGAAGATCCGAATCCGCTTGAAAGCGTTCGACTACCGCATCCTGGATACGTCGACGCACGAGATCGTGGACACCGCCCGGCGCACGGGTGCCCGGGTGGTGGGGCCGATTCCGCTGCCCACCCACATCTCGCGGTACACGGTGAACCGCTCGCCGCACGTCGACAAGAAGTCGCGCGAGCAGTTCGAGATCCGCACGCACAAGCGGCTGATCGACATCTTCGAGCCGACGCCGCAGACGGTCGACGCGCTGATGAAGCTGGAGCTGCCGGCCGGCGTGGACGTCGAGATCAAGGCGTTCGGAAAGTAGAGAGGACACGGCGATGGAAGGCATCCTGGGACGGAAGTTGGGCATGACCCAGATCTACGTCGAGGACGGGACGGCGATCCCGGTGACGGTGATCCAGGCCGGGCCGTGCCTCGTGGTGCAGAGGAAGACGGCGGAGACGGACGGCTATGAGGCGGTCCAGATCGGCCTAGTGGAGGAGAAGCCGGCCAAGGTGAACCAGCCGCAGAGCGGCCACTTCAAGAAGGCCGGCGTGGCGCCGGTGCGGCGCGTCGAAGAGTTCCGCGCGGCCGACGGCGATGCCGGCGGGCTTGGGGACCTCAAGGCGGGCGACGAGGTGAAGGCCACGATCTTCGAAGAGAAGGAGTGGGTGGACGTCGTCGGCACGAGCAAGGGCAAGGGCTTTCAGGGCGTCATGAAGCGTCATGGCTTCCGCGGCGGCCAGGGAGCCCACGGCTCGATGTTCCACCGCGCGCCGGGCTCCATCGGCTCGTCGGCCTACCCGTCCCGGGTCTTCCCCGGCATGCGGGGAACCGGCCGGATGGGCGGCGAGCGGGTGACGGTGAAGAACCTCCAGATCGTCAAGATCGACGCCGAGCGGAACCTGATCTACGTGCGGGGCGCCGTACCGGGTTGCAAGACCGGGTACCTGGCGATCCGGCGGGCGAAGCGGGGATGAGGAACTGGATCATCCGTAGGGGCGGCCCCACGTGGCCGCCCCAGGGCGCCCACATGGGGGCGCCCCTACAGAGGGTGGAACGATGAAAATTGCCGTCAAGAATTTCGACAACCAGCAGGTGCGCGAGATCGAGCTGCCCGAGGAGATCTTCGGGTACCCGTACAAGCAGCACCTGATCCACGAGGCGGTCCAGGCCTACCTCGCGGCCCAGCGGCGCGGCACCCATAAAGTGAAAACCCGCTCCGAGGTCTCGGGCTCGGGCAGGAAGCTCTGGCGCCAGAAGGGCACCGGCCGCGCCCGCACGAAAGACATTCGGAACCCCAAGTGGCGCAAGGGCGGCACCGTGCACGGCCCGGTCCCCCGCAGCTACGAGAAGGACCTCTCGCGCCGCGAGAAGAAGAACGCGCTCAAGTCCGCGCTGTCGAGGAAGCTGGCCGACCAGTCGATCGTCGTGCTCGACGGTCTCGAGGTCGGCAGCCACAAGACCAAGGACCTGCTGGCGCGCCTGGGCAAGCTCGGGATCTCCGGCAAGGCGCTCCTGGTCGACAGCCAGGAGAACCGCAACCTGTCGATGGCGTCGCGCAACGTCAAGGCGCTGAAGGCGGTCGACCCGCTGGCGGTCAACGTTTATGACGTGGTGGACCGCTCGTTCCTGGTGGTCAGCGAGGACGCCCTCGCCCGCCTGGTGGAGGTGCTGGCGAAATGAGAGTGCAGGAGATCATCCGCCGCCCGTTGATCACGGAGAAGTCCACGGAGCTTCGCGACGAGAAGAACGTCATCGCTTTCGAGGTGGCGAAGAGCGCGAACAAGATCCAGGTCAAGCGTGCCGTCGAGGCCCAGTTCAAGGTCCGGGTCGCCGAGGTGCGAATCGCCAACGTCCACGGCAAGGTGCGCCGTCAGGGCCGCTTCGTCGGGCGCCGTCCCGACTGGAAGAAGGCCTACGTGCGGCTGGTCGAGGGTGAAAAGCCGATCGAGTTCTTCGAGGGGATGTAAGAGATGGCGATCAAACAGAGAAAACCGGTCAATGCGTCGAGCCGTTTCCAGACGCACCTGACGTTCGACGAGATCACCCGCACCGGGCCCGAGAAGTCCCTCACCGAGGGCAAGAGCCGGACGGGCGGACGCAACAACCGCGGCCAGCTCACGTCCTGGTGGCGGGGCGGCGGCCACAAGAAGCGCTACCGGATCATCGACTTCAAGCGCGACAAGCACGGCGTGCCGGCCAAGGTCGCCTCGGTCGAATATGACCCTAACCGCTCGGCCCGCATCGCGCTGCTCCACTACGCGGACGGCGAGAAGCGCTACATCCTCTGGCCGGACGGCCTCAAGGTGGGAGCCGAGGTCGTGGCGGGAGAAACCGCCGAGGTCAACGTCGGCAACGCCCTGCCGCTCCGGCGGATCCCGCTGGGCACGACCATCCACAACATCGAGCTCAAGATCGGCAAGGGCGGCCAGATGGTGAGGAGCGCCGGCGGCGGGGCCCAGCTCATGGCCCGTGACGGCGCCTGGGCGCAGGTCAAGCTGCCCTCCGGGGAAGTGCGGCGCGTGCACGTCGACTGCTACGCCACGGTGGGCCAGGTGGGCAACCTGGAGCACGAGAACGTGTCGATCGGCAAGGCGGGGCGCAACCGCTGGCTGGGCTGGAAGCCGCACAACCGCGGCGTGACCATGAACCCGGTCGACCATCCGATGGGCGGCGGCGAGGGCCGGACCTCCGGCGGCCGCCATCCCACGACCCCCTGGGGCGTGCCGACCAAGGGCTACAAGACCCGCAACAACAAGCGCACGGACGCGATGGTCGTCCGCCGCCGGAACCAGAAGTAAGGAGCGATCCATGGCGCGTTCACTCAAGAAGGGATACTTCATCGACGGCCACCTGGTGGACAAGGTGCTGGCGATGAACGACCGGGGCGAGAAGCGGGTGATCAAGACCTGGTCGCGCCGCTCGACGGTGATCCCGGAGATGGTCGGTCACACGATCGCGGTGCACAACGGGGCGAAGTTCATCCCGGTGTACGTCAGCGAGAACATGGTGGGCCACAAGCTGGGCGAGTTCGCGATGACTCGCACCTTCCGCGGCCACAGCGGCAAGAAGGTCGAGAAGGGGGCCCGTCCCCGGTAAGGGGGCGGAGAGAGGAGCGAACGATGGAAGTGACAGCGCGGCTTCGCTACGCCCCGGGCTCGGCTCAGAAGATGCGCCTGGTGGCCAACCTGATCCGGGGCAAAGGGGTCCAGGACGCGGTGAACCTCCTGGGGGTCACCAACAAGGCGGCGGCCCGGCACGTGCAGAAGTGCCTGAAGTCGGCGATCGCCAACGCGGAGAACCGGGAGGACCACGTGGACGTGGACCGGCTCTACGTCAAGGAGATCTTCGTCGACGGCGGGCCGGTGGCCAAGCGGGTGCGTCCCGCGCCGATGGGCCGGGCGTTCCGGATCTTGCGGCGGCAGAGCCACATCACGATCAAGCTCGACACCCGCAAGGGTGACGGGAAAAAGTAGAGAGAGGACGACGAACGTGGGTCAGAAAACGCACCCGTACGGGTTCCGGCTCGTCTACAACAAGACCTGGCACTCGCGCTGGTACGGCGAAGCCAACTACGCCAATACCCTGCACGAGGACCTGAAGCTCAGGAAGCGCCTGAAGGGCCGTCTCGGCCACGCCGGCGTGTCGGAGATCGACATCGAGCGGGCGGCCGACAAGCTGCGCGTGACGATCTACACGTCGCGGCCGGGCATCATCATCGGCCGCCGGGGCGCCGAGGTCGACAAGCTGCGCGACGAGCTGCAGAAGGAGATGGGCCGCGAGGTGCACATCAACATCCAGGAGATCCAGCGGCCGGAGCTCGACGCCCAACTGGTGGCCGAGTCGATCGCGGGCCAGCTCGAGCGCCGCGTCTCCTTCCGCCGGGCCATGAAGAAGGCCATGGAATCGGCTTTCCGGTTCGGCGCCAAGGGGATCAAGATCATGGTCGGCGGCCGTCTGGGCGGCGCGGAGATCGCGCGCTCGGAGTGGTACCAGGAGGGGCGCCTGCCGCTCCACACGCTCAAGGCCGACATCGACTACGGCTTCGCCGAAGCGGGTACGACGTACGGCAAGATCGGAGTCAAGGTCTGGGTCTACAAGGGAGACCTGCTCAAGGAGAAGGGCCGCCGCGCGTCGGCTTGAGGCTCGGGAGAATCAGCCATGTTGATGCCGAAGAAGGTCAAGTGCAGGAAACAGCAGCGCGGCCGGCGCCGGGGCACGGCGAAGGGCGGCAGCTACATCGCCTTCGGCGATTTCGCCCTCCAGGCGCTGGAGCCGGGCTGGGTGACGGCGCGGCAGATCGAGGCGGCCCGTATCGCCATCTCCCGCCACGTCAAGCGCGGCGGCAAGGTGTGGATCCGGGTGTTCCCCGACAAGCCGATCACCAAGAAGCCGCTCGAGACCCGTATGGGCAAGGGCAAGGGCAACCCCGAAGAGTGGGTCGCCGTGGTGAAGCCGGCGCGCATCCTCTATGAGCTCGAGGGCGTGCCGAGAGAGGTGGCGGAGGAGGCGATGCGCCTGGCCTCCCACAAGTTCGGGATCAAGACCCGGTTCATCACGCGCCAAGACGAGCTGAGGTGAGACGATGAAGGCTTCACAATTTCGCGATCAGACGTTGGAGGAGCTGCAGGACCGGGAGCGTGACCTCTCGGAGCAGCTCTTCGCCCTGCGCCTGCAGAAAGTCACCGGCCAGCTCGAGAAGCCGGCCCGGGTGCGGCAGGTGCGCAAGGACCTGGCGCGGGTGTTGACCATTCTGCGCGAGAAGCGCGGTTAAGGTAGGAGCGGACGACATGGCTGACACTTCGCAGACATCAGAGACATCGGAGACGGCGCAGGGCACCGAGACCGCGGCCCCCACGCAGGGGCGCCGGCAGGTCAAGGTGGGCCGCGTGGTGAGCAACAAGATGGACAAGACGGCTGTCGTGGCCGTCGAGGAGACGGTGACGCACCGGCTCTACCATCGGTACCTGAAGAAGACCAAGAAGTTCCACGCCCACGACGAGGAGAACCAGTGCAACGTCGGCGACACGGTGGAGATCGTCTCCAGCCGTCCGCTGTCGAAGACCAAGCGCTGGCGCGTCCGCGAGATCGTGAAGCGGGCCCAGTAGGGGGTAGACCATGATCCAGATGGGAACGATTCTCGACGTGGCGGACAATTCGGGGGCGAAGAAGATCGCCTGCATCCACCTGCGCGGCGGCTCGGCGGGACAGTACGGCCGGCTGGGGGACGTGATCACCGCCTCGGTCAAGGAGGCGGCGCCCGACGGCACGGTGAAGAAGGGGGCGGTGGTCAAGGCGGTGATCGTGCGCACCGTCAAGGAGCAGCGGCGCAAGGACGGCAGCTACATCCGCTTCGACCAGAACTCGGCCGTCCTGGTCAACGACGCGGGCGAGCCCATCGGCACGCGCGTGTTCGGACCGGTGGCGCGCGAGCTGCGCGAGAAGCGGTTCATGAAGATCGTCTCCCTGGCGCCGGAGGTCATCTAGAGATGCAAAAGCTGAACGTGAAGAAGAACGACCAGGTGCTCGTCACGACGGGCAAGGACCGAGGCGCCCGGGGCCGGGTCCTGCGGGTCCTCGCCACCGAGGGCAAGGCCATCGTCGAGCGCGTGAACATGATCAAGCGGCACACGCGGCCGAACCCGAACAAGGGCATCCAGGGCGGCATCCTCGAGCGCGAGGCGCCGATCCAGATCTCCAACCTGAAGGTGATCTGCCCGGAGTGCGGCAAGCCGTCCCGGATGGGCCGGCGCCGGCTCGACGACGGGCGCGGCGTGCGGGTGTGCAAGGACTGCGGCGCCACTTTCGGCTAGGCGCGCGAGGCGACTTCAAATGGCGAAGAACAAGGACAGCAAGGACACCAAGGGCGATACCCGGGGGGGGAAGGCGAAGGCCTCCGCGGGCCCGTCCGGACCGGTGCGGCCGACTCCCGAGGGGTACGTGCCGCGCCTCAAGCAGCGCTATGCCGAAGAGGTCGTGCCGAAGATCAAGAAGGAGTTCGGCATCGACAACGTCATGGCGGTGCCGCGGATCGAGCGCATCTCGCTCAACATGGGCGTGGGCGAGGCGATCCAGAACATCAAGATCCTGGACGACGCGGTCGAGGAGCTGGCGGCCCTGGCCGGCCAGAAGCCGACGATCACGCGGGCCCAGAAGTCCATCGCCGCCTTCAAGCTGCGCCAGGGCATGCCGATCGGCGCCCGGGTGACGCTGCGGGGGAACCGGATGTGGGAGTTCCTGGACCGGCTGATCTCCATCGCCCTGCCGCGCGTGCGCGACTTCCGCGGCGTGCCGAGCAAGAGCTTCGACGGCCGCGGCAACTACACGCTGGGCATCCGCGACCACCTCATCTTCCCCGAGGTGGACTACAACAAGGTCGAGCGTCCCAAGGGGATGAACATCACGATCGTGACGACGGCCGGCAACGACGAGCGCGCTCTCTACATGCTGCGCGAGCTCGGCATGCCGTTCACGCGCTAGGAGGCTTCGGTGGCGACCACTGCGAAGATCGCGAAAGAGAAGAAGAAGCTGAAGTACGAGATCCGGCACCGCAACCGTTGCCGTCTCTGCGGGCGTCCCCGGGGCTATTACCGCCAGTTCGGGCTGTGCCGAATCCATCTGCGGGACCTGGCCCTTCAGGGCTACCTGCCCGGCGTCATCAAGGCGAGCTGGTAGAGGCCCCCGAGCGAAGCGAGGCATTGAGGAGAATGAGGCAATGAGCATGACCGACCCGATTGCGGACCTGCTGAGCCGGATCCGCAACGCGCAGATCGCCAAGCACGACCGGCTGGACGTGCCGGCTTCCAAGCTCAAGCTGGAAGTCGTGAAGCTCCTCAAGGAAGAGGGCTTCATCAAGAATTTCCGGGAGATCGAGGGCACCCCCGTGGGCACCCTGCGGGTCTTCCTGCGCTACAGCAACGAGGGCATGCCGGCCATCTCTCACCTCCAGCGGGTGAGCAAGCCCGGCCGGCGGGTCTACCGCAAGGCGGACGAGATCCAGCCGGTGCGCAACGGGCTGGGCATCGGGATCGTCTCCACGTCGCAGGGACTGCTGACCGACTCCCAGGCGCGCGAGCGCCGGGTGGGCGGCGAGCTGCTCTGCCAAGTCTGGTAGAGATCTGGGAAGAGTAGGAGAGACGCTTATGTCGCGGATTGGAAGAATGCCGATTCCCGTTCCCCAGGGGACCAAGATCGAGGTCCGGGACGGGTTGTTCGTGGCCGAAGGCCCCAAGGGCCGGGTGGAGCAGACGCTCTTCCCCGGCTATCCGGTCGAGGTGAAGGACGGCGAGGTCACGGTCGCGCGTCCCGGCGACACGGGGCCCGAGCGCTCGCGCCACGGCCTGCTGCGGGCCCTGCTCGCCAACGCCGTGCAGGGAGTGTCGGGCGGCTTCGTCAAGCAGCTCGACATCGTGGGCGTGGGCTATCGCGCCGAGCTCAAGGGGAATCAGGTGCAGTTCGCTCTTGGTTATTCCCATCCGGTGCTCTACGACATCCCCGAGGGGATCAAGATCGAGCACGACGCCAAGGCGAACCGGGTGACCGTCTCGGGCGCCGACCGGCAGAAGGTGGGGCAGGTGGCGGCCGAGATCCGCGGCCTGCGCAAGCCCGACCCCTACAAGGGCAAGGGCATCAAGTACACGGGCGAGATCCTTCGCCGCAAGGTCGGCAAGGCCGGCGGCAAGTAATTCGGGATCAACCAGAGGACGTCATGAGTGATATTACGAAGCGGATGAAGGGCAAGCGGGAGCGCCGCGAGCGCGCCCACCTGCGGGTGAGGAAGCGCGTGCGCGGCACCGAGGAGCGGCCGCGCCTGTCGATCTACAAGAGCCTGCGCTTCATCTACGCGCAGGTGATCGACGACGACAAGGGGACGACCCTGGCCGCCGCGAATTCGGCCGATCCGGCCGTGCGCGAGCAGCTCGGCACGTCGACCTCGGGCAAGGCCGCGGCCAAGCTGGTCGGCGAGCTGGTGGCGGCGCGCGCCAAGGAGCGCGGCGTCGACAAGGTGGTCTTCGACCGCGGCGGTTACGTCTATCACGGCCGCGTCCAGGCGCTGGCCGAGGCGGCCCGCGAAAAAGGTCTGCAATTCTAGGACAGCGAAAGCGAAGGAGACGAGCTTGGCCAGGGACTTCGAGCGCGAGAGCGAATTTTTCGAGCAGGTCGTCCACATCAACCGGGTGACCAAGGTGGTGAAGGGAGGCAAGAACTTCTCCTTCTCCGCCCTGGTGGTGATCGGGGACGGCAACGGCCGCGTGGGCTACGGCGCCGGCAAGGCGAAGGAGGTGCCCATGGCCATCCGCAAGGGGATCGAGATCGCCAAGCGGAACATGGTCCAGGTGCCGGTCAAGGGGACGACCATCCCGCACGAGGCGCTCGGCGTCTTCGGGGCGGGCCGCGTGCTCCTGAAGCCGGCCTCCGAGGGTACCGGGGTGATCGCCGGCGGACCGGTCCGCGCGGTGGTGGAGACCGCGGGCATCCAGGACATCCTGACCAAGTCCCTGGGCTCGACCAACCCGCACAACGTGGTGAAGGCGACCTTCGCGGCGCTGCTCAGCCTCAGGAGCGAGCAGGACGCGCTGGCGGCGCGGGGGCTTTCCGCCCGCAAGCCGGTATCTGCGGGGACCCCCGCACCCGCCGTCACCCCCGAGCAGCAGGAGGCGCCGGTCGAGGCCGGAGCCTAATTGAGGTACAAAGAGATGGCTGACAACAAGACGATCAAGATCCGCCAGGTCAAGAGCGTGATCGGCACCAAGCGCACGCACCGCGAGGTGGTCAAGGGGCTCGGCCTGCGCCGCATCGGCCACCAGGTCGAGCGCCCCGACACGCCGGCGGTCCGCGGGATGGTGGCGAAGGTCGGATACCTGCTGGAGGTCGAGGAATCATGAAGCTGCACGAGCTGTCCCCCGCCAAGGGGAGCAAGCATTCCAAGAAGCGGGTGGGGCGCGGCCCCGGCTCCGGGCTCGGCAAGACGGCCGGCCGCGGCGAGAAGGGCCAGAAGTCCCGCACCGGCTACAGCAGCCGGCCCGGCTTCGAGGGCGGCCAGATGCCGCTCGTCCGCCGCGTGCCGAAGCGCGGCTTCACCAACATCTGGAAAGTGGAGTACGCGGTGGTGAACCTCTCCCAGCTCGCCGAGCTCGAGGGCGACGTGACGCCCGAGGTGCTGGTGGAGCAGGGTCTGGTCCGCTCCGGCAAGAAGGTCAAGGTGCTCGGGGACGGCGAGATCGGGAAGGCCCTGCGCGTCGTCGCCGACAAGTTCAGCAAGTCGGCCCGCGAGAAGATCGAAGCCGCGGGCGGCCGCTGTGAGGAGCTTCAGGCGTGATTCTTGACAGTTTCCGCAATATCTTCGCGATCCCGGACCTGCGCAAGCGGGTGCTGTTCACGTTCGGGCTGCTCGCGGTGTACCGCATCGGCTGCCACATCCCGACCCCGGGTGTCGATCCCCAGGCCCTCCTCCAGTTCATGCAGGCGGCCCAGGGAACGTTCCTCGGGTTCATCAACACGTTCACGGGTGGCAGCCTGCAGAAGATCGCGGTCTTCGCGCTGGGGATCATGCCGTACATCACGGCGTCGATCATCCTGCAGCTCCTGACGGTGGTCTGGCCCTACCTGGAGAAGCTGTCCAAGGAAGGCGAGCTGGGCCGGCGCAAGATCACCCAGTACACGCGCTACGGCACGGTGGTGATCTCGATCATCCAGGGCACGGGCATTGCCATCTGGCTGGAGAAGATGTCGACGCCGACCGGCCAGCCGCTGGTGCCCGCGCCGGGCTGGGGCTTCCGGGCCCTGACCGTGATCACGCTGACCACCGGCACGGCCTTCGTCATGTGGCTGGGCGAGCAGATCAGCGAGCGCGGCATCGGCAACGGCATCTCGCTCATCATCTTCGCCGGCATCGTGGTGGGCCTGGTGCCCGCCATCGGCAAGACGATCCAGAGCGTGCAGCAGGGCAACCTGAGCGTGATCGCCCTCATCCCCCTGCTGGTGTTCATGGTGTTCGTGGTCGCCTTCATCGTCTACATGGAACGGGCGCAGCGAAGGATCCCCGTCCAGTACGCCAAGCGCGTGGTGGGCCGGCGGGTCTACGGCGGCCAGAGCACCTACCTGCCGCTGCGGGTCAACACGGGCGGCGTGATCCCGGTGATCTTCGCCTCCTCCGTGGTGACGGTGCCGACGGTGATCGCGGGCCTGATCCGCAACGAGGGCGTGCAGCGGGTGGCCAACTTCGTGTCGTACGGCCAGCCGATCTACTACCTCCTCCAGGTCCTCACGATCATCTTCTTCTCGTACTTCTACGTGTCGATCATCTTCAACCCGACCGACTTGGCGGAGAACATGCGGAAGTACGGCGGGTTCATCCCCGGCATCCGCCCGGGCAAGCGGACGGCGGAGTACATCGACCGCATCCTGACCCGGCTGACGCTGGTGGGCGCCATCTATCTGGCGGCCGTGACCGTGCTGCCCGAGTTCCTGCTCACCGGCATCCACGTGGGCGGGCTGCCTTTCATCGGACCGCAGATCGCGGGGTTCTTCCCCACTTGGTTCAGGGAAGGCATGGGCATCCAGTTCTACTTCGGCGGCACGTCGCTGCTGATCGTGGTCGGCGTGGCCATGGACACGATCCAGCAGATCGAGAGCCAGCTCGTGATGCGCAACTACGAAGGCTTCATGAAGCGAGGCCGGATCCGTGGGCGGCGGGGCTGATGCAAACCACGGTGCCCGGGTGGTCCTGCTGGGTCCGCCCGGAGCCGGCAAGGGGACCCAGGCCCAGGTGCTTTCCCAGCGCCTGGGCGTTCCCGCCATCTCGACGGGGGACATGTTGAGGGAGGCGGTGGCGGACGGGTCGGAGCTGGGGCTCAAGGTGCAGGGGATTATGGCCTCGGGCGCCCTGGTGGACGACGCCACCATGGCGGACGTGGTGCGCGGGCGGCTGGCCAAGGCGGACGCCCCCGACGGGTTCCTGCTCGACGGCTATCCGCGGACGCTGCCGCAGGCCGAGACGCTGGCGGGGATCCTCCGGGAGGGACGCTGCAGGCTCGACGCCGTGCTGCTGGTGGACGTGCCTTCCGACGAATTGGTGCGCCGGACTCTGCTGCGCGGGCGGGCCGACGACAAGGAAGAGGTGATTCGGGAGCGGTTGCGGGTGTACCGGGAAAAAACCGCGCCCCTGATCGGTTATTATAGAGAGCGCGGTCTGCTCCGCGAGATCGACGGGAACCGTCCCGTCGACGAGGTCACGGCCGGGATGCTTGGCCTATTCGGGATCGGATTATCCGGGGATAGTAGCGGGGTTGCTTGATGGCCGCCGTCCTCAAGACCCCGGGCGAGATCGAGCTGATGGACCGGGCCAACCAGATCGTCCACCAGGTGCTGGACGAGGTGGGGGCCCGGATCGCCCCGGGAGTGACCACGAAGGAGCTGGACCGTCTCGCCGAGCGCGTCATTCGCGACGCCGGAGGAGTCCCGGCCTTCTTGAACTACCGGGGCTATCCGGCGACGTTGTGCATCTCGGTCAACGACGTCATCGTGCACGGCATCCCGGGCGACCTCCCGTTGCGAGACGGGGACATCGCGGGGATCGACTGCGGCGTCTTCTACAAGGGGTACTGTGGAGACGCCGCCCGCACGTTCGCCGTGGGCGAGGTGAGCGGCGAGGCGAAGCGGCTGCTCCAGGTGACGGAAGAGGCGTTGCGCCTGGCCGTCGCGCAGGTGCGGCCGGGCGGCCGGGTCCAGGACATCGGCTGGGCCGTCCAGCGCCACGCCGAGAGCCACGGCTACTCGGTGGTGCGGGAGTTCACGGGGCACGGCGTGGGCACCTCGCTGCACGAGGACCCGCAGGTGCCCAACTTCGGCGAGCCCGGCAAGGGGCCGAAGCTGAAGACCGGGCTGGTGCTGGCGATCGAGCCGATGGTCAACGCCGGCAAGTGCGGCGTCAAGATGGACGCCGACGGCTGGACGGCGCGCACGGAAGACGGGTCGCTGTCGGCCCACTTCGAGTTCTCGGTGGCGGTCACCCCGACGGGGGCCCGGGTGCTGGGCACGGACAGGATTTAAGAATTGGGCATCAGGAGAGAGGAAGGACGTTTGTCCACGAAAGAAGAGGCGATCGAGGTCGAAGCGGTGGTGGTGGAGCCGCTCCCCAACGCGATGTTCCGCGTCGAGGTGGAGATGAACGGCAACAAGCACCAGGTCCTGGCGCACATCTCCGGGAAGATGCGCAAGCATTTCATCCGGATCCTGCCCGGCGACCGGGTGCTGGTCGAGCTGTCGCCCTACGACCTCAACCGGGGCCGCATCGTCTACCGTCTGAAGTAGGCGTCGGAAAGGAAGTCGATCATGAAAGTACGTTCGTCGGTCAAGCGGATCTGCCCGAAGTGCAAGGTCGTCCGGAGAAAGGGCGTCGTGCGGGTGATCTGCGAGAATCCGAAACACAAGCAGCGTCAGGGATAGGGAGTCGCCAATGGCACGTATCGCAGGAGTCGACCTGCCGCAGAACAAGCAGGTCTGGATCGGGCTCACCTACATCTACGGAATCGGGCGCTCGCGCTCCAAGGACATCCTGGGCAAGGCCGAGGTGCCGGAAGTCACCAAGGTCCGGGATCTGACCGAGGACGAGGCGCGCCGGATCCGCAAGGTCATCACGGACGAGGGCCGGGTGGAGGGCGACCTGCGCAAGGAGGTCAGCCAGAACATCAAGCGGCTGATGGAGATCGGCAGCTACCGTGGCGTCCGCCACCGCCGGGGCCTGCCCGTCCGGGGGCAGCGGACGCAGACCAACTCCCGCACTCGCAAGGGGCCGCGCCGCGGCGCGGTGGCGGGCAAGAAGAAGGCGACCAAGAAGTGATCGGGAAGTGATCGGGCAATAATCAGGGAACGGAGACGAGATGGCCAAAGCGGAAGGCAAGAAGGACCGGAAGGGAGCCAAGAAGAAGGAACGGCGCAACGTGCCGCACGGCGTGGCGCACATCCAGGCGACCTTCAACAACACGATCGTTTCGATCTCCGATCCGGAGGGCCACGTCCTCTCCTGGTCGTCGGCCGGAAGGATCGGCTTCAAGGGCTCGCGCAAGGGCACTCCCTTCGCGGCCCAGGTGGCGGCGCAGAACGCCGGCAACACCGCCAAGGACGCCGGCGTGCGCAGCGTGGACGTGATGGTCAAGGGGCCGGGCGCGGGGCGCGAGTCCGCCGTGCGCGCCCTTCAGGCCGCGGGCATCGAGGTCAAGTCCATCAAGGACGTGACGCCCATCCCGCACAACGGCTGCCGGCCGCGCAAGCGCCGCCGCGTCTGATCAGCACCCAGCAGTCTCGGGATCGCCGAGCGCTCGACAGCCCCGGGTGTGCCGGGGCTCCTCGCGCGTCTTCCCAAGTTGAAGTCCCCGTAGCCTCGGGGAGAGGACGTCTAGGAGAGATCCAGTGGCAAGATACTCAGGACCCGTTTGCCGGCTCTGCCGCCGCGAGCGGATGAAGCTGTTCTTGAAGGGGGACCGCTGCTTCAAGGAGAAGTGCGCCGTCGAGCGCCGCAATTTCCCGCCCGGCCAGCATGGCACGCGGCGCGGCCGCCGGACGCTCGGCTATGGCTTGCAGCTCCGCGAGAAGCAGAAGGTCAAGCGCATCTACGGTGTGCTCGAAGCGCAGTTCCGCAACTATTTCGCCGAGGCCGACCGCCAGAAGGGCATCACGGGTGAGAACCTCCTGGTGATGCTCGAGCGGCGCCTCGACAACGTCGTCTACAGCCTGGGCTACGGCGCTTCGCGGGCCCAGGCGCGGCAGTTCGTCCGCCACGGCCACGTGCAGGTGGACGGCCGCAAGATCACCATCCCCTCCTTCCAGGTGAAGGCGGGGCAGACGGTCTCCGTCAAGGAGGCCAGCCGCAAGAATCCGCTGATCCGCTCGAGCGTCGAGACGGCGCGCGGCCGCGGCGTTCCGGACTGGCTGGAGCTCGACGCGGAGAACACCACCGGCAAGGTGCTCCGGCTGCCGGTGCGGGAGGACATCAAGCTCCCGATCCAGGAGCAGCTCATCGTCGAGCTCTACAGCCGTTGACGCACGAGCGAAACCGCAGGGAAGGAGCTCTCTCTATGCTTTGGAAAGGTTTTCAACGCCCCAAGCGCGTTGACGTCGATACCGAGACCCTGACTGGGACGTACGGCCGGTTCACGGCCCAGCCGTTCGAGCGGGGCTTCGCCACCACCATCGGCAATGCCCTAAGGCGTTGCCTGCTCTCCTCGATCGAGGGCGCGGCCATCACCGCGGTCAACATCGAGGGCGTGCTCCACGAGTTCTCCTCGATCCCGGGCGTCCAGGAGGACGTGACGGACATCATCCTCAACCTGAAGCAGGCCGCGATCACCCTCCACGCGGAGGACTCCAAGGTGCTCTCGATCGACTTCGAGGGCCCGGGCGCCGTGACGGCCGGCCAGATGGGCGAGGATCCGCAGATCGACATCGTGGACCCGAACGTCCACATCGCCACGGTCAACGAGGAGGGGCGGCTCAAGCTCCAGGCCCAGGTCAAGCGCGGCCGCGGCTACGTCTCGGCCGACCGCAACTTCGACGAGTCCATGGGCATCGGCTGGATTCCGGTCGACTCCGCCCACAGCCCCGTCCGCCGGGTCAACTACCGGGTCGAGGCCGCCCGCCTGGGCCAGACGACCGACTACGAGCGCCTGATCCTCGAGGTCTGGACCAACGGCACGGTCCGCCCCGAGGAGGCGTTGTCGCTCGCCGCCATGCTGCTCAAGGACCACCTCGGCATCTTCATCCAGACCGAGGAAAGCCTGCGCCACGACGGCGGCGAGCTGGGCCGCGAGGAGCTCGCGGGCCTCGACGCCCTGCTGGCCAAGAACATCGACGAGCTGGACCTCTCGGTGCGCTCGGCGAACTCGCTCAAGAACGCCAACATCCACACGCTCCGCGACCTCGTGCGCCGGACCGAGAAGGACATGTTGGAGACCAAGAACTTCGGCAAGAAGTCGCTCGAGGAAGTGCAGGAAGTCCTCGACAAGCTGGGCCTCTCTCTCGGCATGGACGTGCCGGAGCGGCCTGCCGCCAGTGCCTCGGCCTAAGGAGAGAGATCAATGCGTCACGCGGTCAAAGGCAGAAAGCTGGGGCGGACCACCTCTCACCGGGAGGCCCTGTTCCGCAACCAGCTCCAGTCCCTGGTGGAGAAAGAGAAGATCGTCACCACCCTCCCCAAGGCCAAGGAGCTGCGTCCCATCGCCGAGAAGGTGATCACCCGCGGCAAGCACGGTTCGCTGCACGACCGCCGCTGGGTGCTGCGCTGGGTCCTCAAGCGGGATCTGGTCAAGAAGGTGTTCGACGAGATCGCTCCCCGCTTCACGGAGCGTCCGGGCGGCTACCTGCGCATCGTCAAGCTGGGACCCCGCCAGGGCGACGGCGCCGAGATGGCGGTGCTCGAGCTGGTCGAGCGCTCCGAGGCCGCGGCTCCCGAGCCGGCGCCCGAGGAGAAGAAGCCGAAGAAGAAGGCCGCTCCGAAGAAAGAGGCTCCCAAGAAGGAGCCCAAGGCGGAGGCCAAGCCCAAGCGCGAGAAGAAGGAAGTCCCCAAGAAGGTCTCGACCAAGAAGGAAGGCCGGGCCCAGGTCTCGACCCCCAAGAAGAGCGTCTGATCTCCTTCTCAGGCGGATTGAAGAGAACGGCCGGTGCGGAAGCGCCGGCCGTTCGTTTTAGAATCCAGTCTTGGTGGAACCTCCCGTTTCACGGCTCCGGCTCGGCCGCAACGTCCTGGCCCTCGCCGCGGTCAGCCTCCTGAACGACGTCGCGAGTGAAATGACGTACCCGCTGCTGCCCGTCTTCCTGGCGACGGTGCTGGGGGCGAGCGCCACGGCCGTGGGGGCCATCGAGGGCGCGGCCGAGTCGGTGGCGGCCCTGCTGAAGCTCGCGAGCGGCTGGCTGTCGGACCGGACGCCCCGGCGTAAACCCCTGGTGCTCGCGGGCTACACGATCGCCTCGGTCATCCGGCCGCTCATCGGGCTCGCCCGGTCGGTCTCCCAGGTGCTGGCCATCCGGGTGACGGACCGGATCGGCAAGGGGATCCGCGGGGCGCCGCGCGACGCCCTGATCGCCGACTCGGTGGACCCGGCCATCCGCGGCCGGGCGTTCGGATTCCATCGCGCCGCCGACCACATGGGAGCCGTGGTGGGGCCTCTCCTCGCCTTCGTCCTGCTGCGCTGGATGGGTCTGGAGCTCCGGACGGTGTTCCTGCTGACGGCGATCCCTGGTGCCCTGGCGGTCGTCATGCTGATCTTCGGCGTCAAGGAGGTCCCACGCTCCGCTGCCGAGAAGAGGGGGAAGGGACTGGACCTGAGGGCTTCCCTGGGGCGCCGTTTCTGGGCCTATCTCGGCGTCCTTCTCCTCTTCACCCTGGGCAACTCGACGGACGCCTTCCTGCTGCTGCGGGCGGGCCAGCTCGGCGTCGCGCCGGCCCTGGTGCCGATCCTCTGGGCCATGCTCCACGGGGTCAAGGCCCTCTCCAGCACGCCCGGGGGCATCCTCTCGGACCGTCTCGGCAGGAAGCCGCTGATCGTGACGGGCTGGGTCCTCTACGCCGCCGTTTACTTCGCCTTCGGCCGGGCCTCCACGGAGTGGCAGGCCTGGACGCTCTTCGCCGTCTATGGCATCTACTTCGGGCTGACGGAAGGGGTGGAGAAGGCCCTGGTGGCGGACCTGGTGACGCCCGAGCGGCGCGGGGCCGCCTTCGGCTGGTACAACCTGGCGATCGGGGTGGGTGCCCTGCCGGCCTCGCTCCTCTTCGGTTTTCTCTGGGACCGCTGGGGATCGACAACGGCGTTCGATTTCGGCGCCCTTCTCGCTCTGGTGGCCGCCGTGGGCATGGCGCTCGTTGCTCCTGCCGCGAAACGGATCGCCTCGGAATGACATCTTTTTCCAGGAGACCTCTATGAGACTTCACCGTACGCTTCTCCTGATCTTCCTGATGATTCTCGGAGGCGTGGGCACGGCCCGTTCCCAGGAGCCGGCGGCTCTCCTGAAAGCGATCCAGGAGTCGCGCCTCGATGCCGGGCGGGCCGTCACCCTGAAGAAGGTCAAGCTGAACGTCGGCCTCGGTCTGCTCAACCTCGAAGACGGAGTCCTGGTGCCTTCCGTCGCCGAGGGGATGAGCCCGGTCGAGCTGGTCTTCCTGGGCAAGGGGCACATCGAAATGGACGCCCCGGACAAGATCGAGGCCGGCCAGCTCGAGCTGTTCACGGGCACGCCCCGTCTCGACGAGAGCTTCACGGAGGCCGTCCTCATGGTCGGATCGGACGCGGCGGTCACGGCTCTCCTGCGCAAACCGCCGGCGCAGCTCGACGAGGCGACCCGCCAGCGGGCTGACGCGCTCTGGGGGGAATGGCGGAAGAAGCGGGAGCGGGAGATCTTCGACGTCGACCGGGGCATTCTGCTGGACGCCCTGAAGGACCCTCTGAGCGCCGGCTACTTCGGCGCCTGGTTCCGGGGCGGCAGCCGGGGGGATTTCCTCTACTTCGTCCAGCCCGGCGAGCAGGAGCAGGTGAAGCTCGGCCGCTTCGTGCCCATCGACGCCACGGAGAAGGAGAAGCGCAAGATCGAGAAGCAGATCCGGAAGGCGCAACGCAGGGGGCGCTTCGTGGGCCTGGAAGTGGACGACCTGGGACAGTGGGACACCTGGGTCTCGGCCTCCCTGCGAGGCCCTTCAGGCCAGCCGGTGCCCGGCACACCCGCGTTCGAGCCGAAGAAGTACACGCTCGAAGCGCGCCTGACGCAGCCCGGACTGCGCCTCGCGGGCAAGGCCCGGATCGATCTCGCTCCCGTGGTCGCGGGCTCCCGGGCCGTGGAGCTGACGCTGCCGGAGGAATTTCAGGTCGAGCGGGTTGAGGACGTCCAGGGCAAGGCTCTCTTTTTCCATCGCAACGAATCCGGGCTGACGGTGCTCCTGCCGCAGGCGGCCGCCGCCGGGGAGACGCCTGCCGTGGTCGTCGAATACACGGGCAGGCCGATCGAGAAGGACTTCAACCTCACCACCCTCGCCTATACGGAACACTGGTTCCCCCACGCGGGCCTGGTCGACCGCGCCACGTACGAGGCCACCTTCCGCTGGCCGAAGGGGTTCGACCTGGTGGCGAGCGGCCGGCGGATGGACGGCGGGGAGGAAGCGGACGGCACACGTTGGGAGCGGCGCTCCTTGGAGGCTCCCAGCCAGGGCTTTTCGTTCGAGGTGGGCCATTTCGACGTCGAGACCGCGCGCGCGGGGCACGTTCAGGTGACGTTCGCCTTCGGCTCCGGGAGCACGACTCTGAAGGGCCGCAGCGGCCGCGAGGACGTGAAGAAGGCGGTCACCGAGTCCCTCCTGTACTACGAGGCGGTCTTCGGTCCTTATCCGCTCGACGAGCTGACGGTCTCGACGGTCAATCGGGGCTTCTCCCAGGGCCTGCTCGGCTTCGTCACGATCTCCGACTTCTACCTGAACAACTTCGGGGTCTGGAACTGGTACTTCGGGCTGGAGGACCGCCGGCTGGTGATCGCCCACGAGATCGCCCACCAGTGGTGGGGGAACCTGGTCGGCTGGGCGAGCGATCGGGACCAGTGGATCAGCGAGGCCATGGCGAGCTACTCCGCCTACCTGTACGGCAAGGACCGTTTGAAGAACGAGCTGTCCGGCAGGGACCTCACCTCGGGGTGGCAGGAGGAGCTGACCTCTTCCCTGGAGAACGGCCGGTCGATCGAGTCCCTGGGACCCGTCGTCCTGGGCGGCCGCCTCGACTCCAGCCTTTCGGGCGACGCCTACCAGGTGATCGTCTACAAGAAGGGAGCCGTGGTCCTGGACATGCTGGCCCGGCTGCTCGGCGAGGAGAATTTTCCCAAGGTCCTGCGGCAGGTGATCAAAGTCTCCACCGGCAAGAGCATCTCGACCGCGGATCTCTTTTCGATGATCGAGCAGGTCACCTCGACCGAGCTCGACGATTTCGCCCAGCAGTTCGTCTACGGCACCGGCCTGCCGGAGGTGTTCTACAGCTACCGGTTCGAGAAGAACGGACAGGGCTGGGTGGCCAAGGGGCAGGCCCGCCAGACGACACCCTACAACGTCCGCTACAAGGTGGTGCGGACGGGCCGCGGCACTTGGGACGTGCCGGAAGAGGCGGTCCAGCAGATCGACGTCCGGACTTCGGCGCTGGGGGTGCCCGGGGAGATCGTGGTGGACCACGGGGAGGAGGGGAAGGGCAAAGGCTAGGACGGGGCGCACGG
>CAXTNS010000043.1:16292-19629 GCA_964245465.1 uncultured Thermoanaerobaculia bacterium | reverse complement strand
TGTCGACCGGCGACCGGACGCTCCTGCGCAAGAACACCGAGCGGCTGACGGGCTGGGAATTCGACCTCAAGGACCGGCTCCGGCTGGCCACGCGCTCCGCCGAGAACGGCGACACCGAGATCCTGCGCGTGGACGGCGACGGGTTCAAGAAGGTCTACTCCTGCAACGTCTTCGAGACCTGCGCGCCCGTGCGCTTCCACAAGGACGGCAAGCGCGTCTACATGATCACCAACAAGGGCGACGTGGACCTCATCCGCCTCGTGCTGTTCAATCCCGAGACCGGCCGCGAAGAGCTGGTCGAAGCCGATCCCATGAAACGGGTGGATTTCGCCTTCCCCATATTCTCCGACGTCACCGACGAGCTCGTCGCCACCGCCTATCTCGACGACAAGCAGCGGATCTATTTCCGGGACAGGGCCTTCCAGGCGGACTACGAGCTCGTGCAGAAGAAACTCCCTGGCAAGGAGATCGGCGTCGACTCCCAAACCAAGGACGAGCGCCTCTTCCTGGTCTCCGCCACGAGCGACACCGAGCCCGGCGAGACCTACCTCTTCGACCGCGACAGCAAGAAACTGACCCTTCAGTACCGCGTCCGTGAGAAGCTGCCGCGCCAGCACCTGGCGGAGATGAAAGTCGTCCGCTACAAGTCGTCCGACGGGCTCGAGGTCCCCGCCTACCTGACCCTGCCGAAGGGTGTGCCCGCGAAGAACCTGCCTCTGATCGTCCTCCCGCACGGCGGTCCCTGGGGGCGCGACACGTGGGGGTACAAAGGTTTCCCGCAGTTTTTCGCCAACCGTGGCTACGCCGTGCTGCAGCCGAATTTCCGCGCTTCGACCGGTTACGGCAAGAAATTCCTCAACGCCGGCAACAACGAGTGGGGCCAGAAGATGCAGGACGACCTCACCTGGGGTGTCAAGTACCTGGTCGCGGAAGGCATCGCCGACCCCAAGCGCGCCGGTATCCTGGGCGGCTCCTACGGCGGCTACGCCACACTGGCGGGCGTGACGTTCACACCCGACCTTTACGCAGCCGGCGTCTCCATCGTCGGCCCGTCGAACCTGATCACGCTGCTCGAATCGATCCCGCCCTACTGGGAGCAGATCCGTAAAGTCTTCACCATGCGGATGGGTGACCCCTCGACACCGGAAGGCCGCGCGCAGCTCGAACGGCAGTCCCCTCTGAATTCGGCCGGCAAGATCAAGACGCCGCTGCTGGTCATCCAGGGGGCGAACGATCCGCGCGTGAAAAGGGCCGAGAGCGATCAGATCGTCGTCGCCTTGCGCGACCGGGGATTCCCCGTCGAGTACATCGTCGCGCCCGACGAAGGCCACGGCTTCGCCCGGCCGGTGAACAACATGGCGGCGTTCGCCACGGCGGAGAAATTCCTCGCCAAGCACCTGGGCGGGCGCTACCAGGAGAGCATGACGCCCGAGGTGACCGCGCGTCTCGCGGAGATCACCGTCGACGTGAAGACGGTCGAGCTGGCGAAGAAGGCCGACGCCTCCGCAACCAACGCTCCCAAGCCCGCCGCCGACCTCAAGCCCGGCACGTCCAACTACAAGGCCAGCATGGAAATCGGAGGGCAGACGATCGAGATGTCCCTCACGCGCGAGGTCCGGGAGGAAGGCGGCCGGTGGGTGGTCACCGAAAAGGCCACGACGCCGATGGGCGCCATCACCGACAAGACCGTCTTTGAAAAGGGCACGCTGATTCCCGCCGAGCGCTCGGTCCAGCAAGGCCCGGTGGCGGTGGACGTGCAGTTCAAGGACGGAAAAGCGACCGGTACGATGAACATCAACGGCCAGTCAAAGCCCGTGGACGTCAACCTTGGCGGATCTCTCTACGCCGACGGGGCCGGCGCCAACCTGACTCTGGCGGCCCTGCCGCTCGATGCCGGCTACGCGGCCATCTATCGCAACTTCGACCTGCAGTCGCAGAAGGTGAAGCTCATGCAGGTGAAAGTCGCCGGCACGGAGAAAGTCACCGTCCCCGCCGGCACCTTCGACAGCACCAAGCTCGAAGTCACCTCCGCCGAAGGCGAACCCGGCCAGACGACGGTCTGGGTGGACTCGGCCACGCGCCAGGTGGTGAAGAGCAGGTCGGTGACCCCGCAGATGAACGGGGCGGTGCTGACGACGGAGCTCACGCAGTAGGCGGGCTTGGCTTGAAAGGATCCCCTCGGGGTGGGGCCGCTGCGGCGGGCCCGCTCCGAGGGGATTTTCGCATCGAGAAGCAGCGCGTGGCGTAGGTCTCGGCGGCCCATGAAACTGGGGATCTGTACTAAACTCTCAGACATTCACGGCGAACGCCAGGAGGAGACCATGGCAAAAGGCAACAACGCGCAAAAGAAAGAGACCAAGAAGCCGAAGAAGGGCACGGTGAAGGGCGGGGCCGATAGCAAGCCGAAGGACACCAAGAAGAAGTAGCGGCTTGGCAAGGGCTGGAGCAGGCTCATCCGATCAGCTCGGACATGCACTTGGAAGGTGTGCGTCCGGCTTGGCGCTGGCGTTGGAGCTCCCGGATGGCGCCTTCCCGGTCGAGGCCGTTCGCCTGGCGGAACACTTCCAGTCCCCGCTCCCCAAGCCGCAAGGCAGCGCCATGCGCTCCTCGAAGGGAAGGCGGAGCACCTCTTCCTGAAGCTCGTCTCGCAGGTCGTCGGCCACGGATCGCGTGGAGTGAGTATAAGCCCGCCCAGGGGCGGCCGAAAGCCTCGAAACGCCTAGCGCTCGATCCATCAAGGCCCGGTGACCGGTCAGGCCTGCGCCGTAGTTCTTGAGAGGACGCGTCGTTGTGACTTCAGACGGAACAGGCTGTTCATTTGAATCGACAAGCATCAGGCTTGAAGCCGACTCCATTGAAGTTTTCAATTGCCGGGCTCTCTTTCGTTGGTCGAAATGGGACAGTGCTTAACCACCTGGAACTTTACCTGTTCGCTCCCGGATCGCACATACCGACGACGCCCGCCCCACCAGCCGCCCCTCGCCGTCCTCAAGATCGCATTCAAGGTGCGCGGTGGTGCGGCCCCGGCGGACCACGCGGGCGTGGGCGCTGAGAGGCCCTTCTACGACCGGCAGGAAGTAGCTCATCTGGAGCTGGAGAGTGGAGAATGATTCACCCTCGGCGGTGATGGTGGCCAGGGCGGCGCCCATGGCCACGTCGGCGAGGTCACAGAGGATGCCGCCGTGAACCGTACCCATGGCGTTGTGGAGGTGCTTTCCGGCGGTCAGCCCGATGCGGGCTTCGCCTTCGCCGAGAGAGATGGGCCTCACGCCGAGGAGCTTCGTGATCGGCGCCAGCTCGAGGTCTCCCGCGAGCCATTTCTCTACGTATTGCGACA
>CAXTNS010000043.1:15954-16282 GCA_964245465.1 uncultured Thermoanaerobaculia bacterium | reverse complement strand
CAGTTGGCTCATGCGGAGCGCCTGCGCCCCCGGCGATCAACGACTTTGCGGCCGAAGCGGCGGAGCCATTCATGATCGTTGTGCTGGGGTTGGGCGCCGGTCCAGCGGGCGATCAACCATTCCAGGCTGCGGAAGAGGCCGAGGCGGCCCAGGGTGCGGTCGGCCCAGCCGTTGATCAGACAGTAGTTGTAGTCGTGGTTTCCCGAGTGGTGCTGGATGTGATGGGGCACCGAGAGCAGGAGGCCGCTCTTCTGGAGCAGGCGGACCCAGAGCGGATTGCGGGCGCGGTGTCCGCATTTGTGGAACTCCAGCATGGTGACCAGGAGGA
>CAXTNS010000043.1:6597-15944 GCA_964245465.1 uncultured Thermoanaerobaculia bacterium | reverse complement strand
CCGCCGTCAGCACCGCGTAGCTGGCCGCCAGTCCGGCGTCCACGAGGATCGCCCAGAGGACAAGGGGGCCGGTCAGGATCAGGGCGATCCATGACAGCGTTCCCGCGTCGTGCCAGAAGCTGATGTGAAAGATCCGGTTGGGGTAGACGTGGTGCTCGCGGACTTGCAGCACCATGCGGCGGAGGAAGGTGATGTCCTCGTCGAACCAGGTGTCGAACGCCCAGTGCAGCAGGCCGGAGACGAGGTCCGCGGCATAGAAACCGGCGAGGCCCGCGAGGAGGATCCAGGGCCAGAACGGCGAATTCTCTCTCCAGGTGGCGAACACCCAGAGGAGGCCGGCCAGCGCGGACGCTCCGTTGAGGGCGGCGCCGGTCATGTGGAAGCGGACCTCGCTCGGCGTGTAGGGTGCCACGGCGAAGGCGTCGGCCGTCTCTTCCTTCATGACCAGGACTCCTGGCCCGCGAGGGGGGCGCTGCCTGGGGACGGCAACTGAAGGATCATGTGGTGGGCGCTCAGGGTGCCGTTCTCGAACGAGTTGGCCGCCGACCAGAGATAGAGCACGAAACGGCGGTAGAGGTGCTTGCCCCAGCGCGCGATGACCTCGTCGCGCTTCGCCTCCAGGTTCTCCGCCCACTTCTTGCAGCTCAGGAAATAATTGTGACGGTCGTTTTTGATCACCACCACCTCGAAAGGAGTGCGCGCAACCTCCGCGAGGTATTTCTCCAGGCACAGCGGCGAGGTGTTGCCCTGGAACACCCATTTCGAGATGAACGAGGGCATGCCGTGCCGTGCGCCCGAATAGGCGTCCAGGTAGACCCGGCGGCCCGGCTTCAGGAGGCGCTCGTATTGCGCCAGGGTGCGGCGATAGTCCGGCAGGTGCTCGGTGACGCCGAGGTTGACGATGGCGTCGAACGGCTCGGCCCCCGCAGAGGGTCTGTATTCCAGGAAGTGTTCCTTGACCACCTCGCAGGCGAAGCCGCGGCGGCGGATCAGCTCTCGCATGGTCCGCTCGGATTCGTCGGAAATGGTGATCGAAGTCACGTGCACGCCCTGCTCGCCGGCAAACTGGAGGAACGATCCCCAGCCGCCGCCGATGTCGAGCACCCGCTGGCCGGGCTGGATGCCGCAGGCATCGAAGGCGTAGCGGAACTTGCGCTTCATGCCGGCCTCCAGCGACTCGTCGTCGCGCTCGAAGAAACCGTGCGAATAGGCGCGCAGCGATCCGTCGAGCCAGAGGAGAAAGAACTCGGGATCGACGTCGTAGTGGCTCTTGATCCACTTCTTGTCGCGTCCGACCTGTCCGAAGAGGAGGGGTTCGACGTAGGTCGAAACGAGATATTTGAGCGGATGGGGATCGCCGAGCACGGGCCGGAGCTTGAGCGCCGTCAGCAGGTCCCCCTCGATGTCGAGGTCGCCGTCCATGTAGGCCTCGGCCACCGCGAGCTCGTCGAACACCGCCATGGCGGCGAGGCCCTTCTCGGTGACGATCTGGACGGTGAAGGCGGGCTCGCCCGCGGCACCGATCTGATACGCCGCTCGATTCGGCAGGCGGAGCTCGAAGGGCCTGGCCCGGCCATCCCGGACGCTCAGCTTGGCGTGGCGTTGGCGCAGGCCCTGGACGACTGGGTGATCGCCGGTTACGGCGTTGGTGGTTGCGGCTTGGGAGAGATCGCTCATCGTCCGCCCCCCTTCAGGTCGAGAACCGTGATTCAAGAATGACTGTAGCGAGTCGGTGGGGGAATGTCCATGCCGTGCTGTGGCATCCTGTGGAGCAGGAGGCCCGGCCATGGTTCGATTTCTGAGTTACGCCGTCCTGCGCTCGCTCTATCCGCTCCTGGCGCTGGGTGCGATCTGGGGCTCGCTCCTCTGGGGTCCCTGGCTGTCGTTGCCGCTGGCGATCGTGATGCTGCATCTCGGCACCTATGTCGAGCGCTGGACCGGGCCGAGCCCTCCGGACCTGGTGACCGCTCCCTCGTGGTTCGGACGCTGGCTTGCCCACCCGGAGGACGCGCACGGTCTGCTGTTCTGCGGCCTGTGCTTCGCCGCCATCGGCTCCGCGTTCTGGCTCTGGCTCCATCCGGAGGCCACCGGCTTCGTGACGCCCGGGCAGAAGCTCGGTTTCGTGCTGGGGGCCGGGATGTGGCTCGGCTGGTGTGGCGGCATCAACATGGGGGTCAACTTACACAGCCACGCTCATAAACCGATCTTCAAGAGCGACGCGCTGAACCGCTGGTTTGGCCGGCTGTGGACCGTGCCGGGCGGGATTCCCTCCTACTGGTGGCGCTACAAGCACCTGGCGGTGCATCACTCCCACCTGGGGGACGACGACCGGGACTGGGTGCAGCCCAGCGGCGGGCCGACGGCCGCTACGAGAACCTGTGGATCTACGTCCTGCTGTACTGGCCCTGGCGCTGGGGCTACCACTTCGCGCATGAGGTGCGGAATGCGCCGGCCCCGGTCCGGCGCCGCTTTCTCTGGGAATTCGTCCTGTTCGCGGTGCCTTTTTCGATCCCCTTCTTCGTCGACCCTTGGATGGCCCTCGGCTGTGGCTTTTCCCAGCCTGGGTCGGCGGCACGATCGTCATGGGGATGGGCATGTACGCCCAGCACGAACGAGCACCGCTTCAGCCGCACGACGACCTTCCTCTCCCATTTCTTCAACCTGACGATGTTCAACGCGGGTTTCCACGTCGAGCATCACGAGAAGCCGGCGGTGCACTGGAGCGAGCTGCCGCGGCTGCACGTGACCATGAAACCCGAGCTGATCGAAGGCGGTGCCCACATCGTGCCCTATGGCATCTATCGCGCCTCCTCGCTGCTCAATTCGTTTTTCCGCCCACGGCAGGGATGGCAACGATTTTTGGAGCAGCATCCGGAGTATCAAAGGAGAAATCCGTGAGAAATGGGCCCATCCGACGGCAGGCTGCCTGCCTCTCAACCCTACCAACCGTCAGGCACGGTGACGGTTGACCCGGCTCATTGCTAGGAGCTATCCTGAGCCGGTATGGATCCGGCCCTCTTGGCGACGCTCCGTGTCCACAACCCGTGGCTGGACCAGCCGGGGGACCAGCAAGCTCTGCTCGCGGCCTCACTGCCTGAACAATTCGTCTCACGCCGCCGGCGGCTCGAGCTGCGCCCGGGCCGCGCGGAGTTGGTCGTGGGGCCGCGACAAGCGGGAAAGTCGACATGGATTCGGGAGGTCTTGACTCGCCTCGAGGCTCCGGTCCTCGTTCTCCATGCCGAAGAACCCCGGATTCGCGAGCTCGCTCATTCGGCAGCGCTCGCTCTGGCTGCCCTGAGCGAGGTTCTGAGCCCCGAGACCCTCCTTCTGTTCGAGGAGATCCAGCACCTCGCGGAGGCGCCGCTCTTCATCAAGGGTCTTGTCGACCTCGACAAAACGCGACGCATTGTCGCCACCGGCAGCTCGTCGTTCGCGTTCAGCGCACGGACGCGGGAGTCTCTGGCTGGCAGGGCGCGACGGACCCAGCTTTTGCCCTTCTCTCTCCAGGAAGTCGCAGCGCTCGTTCCCGAGGGGCTCGCGCCCGCGATCCGCGACCTTCGGCTCCGCGACCTGTGGGAAAAGCTCGTCGTCATGGGCGGTTATCCGGAGCCGTGGTTCGATCCTGATCCCGCGACGGCACTGCATTACCTGGTAGAGGCCTTCGTCCTCAAGGACACGTCCGACCTCCACCAGATCGAGCGGCCGTCGGTGTTCCGTAAGCTCCTCGAGCTGGCGGCAGCGGACGTCGGCAATCTGGTGAACCTCACGGACTGGGCAGGCCTAGCCCAAGCTTCCCGCAACACTGTGGGGCGTTATCTCGAGATCGCGGAAGAAGCCCACGTGATCCGGCTGGTGCCGCCGTTCGCGGGAGGCAAGCGCTCCGAGATTACCGGAACCCCCAAAGTCTTCTTCCTCGACAATGGCCTGCGCAACGCAGTCTTCGGCGGCTTCAATGCGAGCAGCGAGAGAGCCGATCGCGGCGCTCTCTGGGAAAATGCGATTTTCAATGAGCTGGCAAAACGCCTGGAGCTTCTCGACGAGATCCGATTCTGGCGCTCAAAGAGTGGCGCCGAGGTCGACTTCGTGGTGCGGCGTGGAGAACGGATGGTGGCGGTCGAGGTCAAAGCGGCAGAGCTCGCCCGCCCGGCGGTGACACGAGGAACGCATAGTTTCCTTGAAGCCTACCGCCCAGCCTGTCTGGGCGTGGTCAATGCCTCCCTGCGGCTCGACACCGTCGAAGAAGGCGTTACCGTTCGCTTTGTGCGGCCCTGGGAAATCGATCTGATTCTCGGCGAGCTCGAACGCTGAAAAATTGCGATCGCTCAGGATACCGGTAAATTCGGTACTTCAAAGGAGAAGCCATGAGGGTCATCCTGTTTTCCATCCTCGCTGTTGGAGCGCTCGCCGCCGTAACGGTTTCGAACGCCGCCGCCCAGGGGAACCCGGGCTGGCATCAATGGGGCCGCGACGCCCGGCATCACGGGATGGCTCCCGTGGCGGGCCAGCGGCTCGACCGTATCGTCGCCGACCTCGTCTACGACCCCTTCGTCGAGCAGGAGCGGGCCGAGCAGTTCGGGGTCCTCGCGGGACATTATCAGGTGCCCCTCGTGGACGGCCGCGACGTGTTCATGGAATGGAAGACGGGGACGTACGTCTCCTGCGACCCCCCCGGATGGATGACGACGGCGCCGTGCGGCGTGAACACGTGGGGCACGCAGATCTGGAACATGCGGCGGCTCCAGTGGCAGGGTGGGCGGCTGGTCGAAAAGTGGACTTTCGCCAGCGACTGGAAGCCTCCGCAGGTGCCGGCGCTCAACTTCCTCGGCCCTTCGGAGCCGGTCTTCCATGGCATCCTGGCCAACGGTCACGTCTATGTGCCGGGCGCCGGTGGGACGCTCTTCAAGCTCGCGCGGGGGAATGGACAGGTGGTGGCCCGCATCAATCCTTTCGGTCGCCTGGATCCCCACACCTATACGACCGGAGCCCCGGTGGCTGATTCGCGCGGGAATCTTTATTATCAGGCGGTCCGCCTCGCGCCGTCGGATCCCTGGAACACGGACATCCGGAGCGCCTGGCTGATCAAGGTGCGGGCGGATGGGAAGGTTTTCAAGGTGAATTTCTCGGTGTTAGCGGGCGCGGCCGGCGCGCCGGCTCCGACAGCACGCTGCAAGACGCAGTTCTCGGAGGCCGATCTGCCCTGGCCTCCCAGCCCCACGGCCGAGCCGCCGTCCGTTCCCTGCGGCTCCCAACGTCCTGGCATCAACGCGACGCCGGCCGTCGGCCCGGACGGCACCGTCTACGTGGGGAGCCGCGCTCACCGGGCGGACCGGTACTCGTTCCTCCTGGCGGTGAACCAGGACCTGACGCTCAAGTGGGCGGTATCGCTTCGCGGCCTCCTGAACGATGGCTGCGGCACCCCAACGCTGCCTCCCACGGGCGCGCCGGGCGGCTGCAAACCGGGCGCTCCGGTCGGCGTCGATCCCGCCACCAACGAGAAGCCGGCGGGCCGGATCGTCGATCCCGGAACGAACGCGCCGGTGGTGGCTCCCGATGGCAGCATCCTTTTCGGCACCTACACCGAGTACGACTCCTTCCGCGGCGAGCTGTTCAAGCTCAGCCCGGCCGGGCGCTTCCTGGGCAGCTATGATTTCGGGCTGGACATCACGCCCAACATCTACACCCACGACGGCACGTATTCGATCCTCTTCAAGGAAAACCATTACGGCTTCGGGACGTACTGCACCGATCCCACGTTCTGCCCCGCCATGAGCAACGGCCCCTTCTACGTCACCCAGCTCTCCGCGGACCTCCAGCCGGAGTGGAAGTTCGCCAATACCTCGACGGAGAGCTGCACGCGCCAACCGAATGGAACGCTCTCCTGCGTCGAGGATCATCCCGACGGCTTCGAATGGTGTATCAACGCGGCCGCGGTGGATAAAAACGGCGTCGTCTACGCCAACAGCGAGGACGGCAACCTCTACGCCATCGCGCAGGGCGGGGTGGAGAAGCAGCGGATCTTCATGCTGCTGGCTCTGGGAGCCGCGTACACGCCGCTTTCGATCGGCCCGGACGGGAGGATCTACACGCAGAACGCCGGGCACTTATTTGTGGTCGGGGAGTGAGTCTACGAAGCGTTATGCAAAGTTTCTCTTCTTCAACCCCCTTATGGGTTGGAGGGAGAGCGCGCCTCTTGCTTTGCTACCCACTCCGCTACACAGTTCAAGTACTCCGAGATTGGCATTCTGGCAATGTCTTCCTTGACAGAACCCTCCGAGATGCCTTTTCCAAGCCTTGCCTCAAAAAGGTTTGCCGTGAAGTCGTTGAATTGGAACCAGATGACCGTGGGGTAAGGAGCCTTGCGAAAACCTGCGGTTTCGTAAAACCAGTCGCGGACGGCTCGGACCACCTCGTCGGGCTCATTGCCATGGCTCTTGATGTCAACCCCCGACAAATCGGATAGAGCGATCTTGAAGTCGTGTGACCCCTTCTCCAGGATCAGGCACTTCTTGCTCTTCATGAAGTCTGAGCCATGCTGGCGCGAGCCATAGTCGATGCCAAGCTCGAACGGCATGTTCATGCGATAGAGCTCGCGGGCTCGCGCCGACTTCAATCGAGAAAGGTCGTGGATGCTGAACCTGGACTGCCGAATCAGCTCGCAGATTTTGTCGAGCCGATTCTCTCCGGAGTCTGATCTTTCAGTGGCTATTCTGGGACGATACCCTAGGTATGCGATCGTGAAAAGGAGGGGGCGAAGGAGGGACAGATACTCGGCATCGAACGGGCAGTTGACAAAGACATTCGACTTATAACCATCGGGTGCACCAGCAAACGTGGCGCTGCTCACCTCTCATCTTTCGGAGGGTTAGGGTCATTCCCATAGGAGTCTTTACTACGAATCATTCCGTCGCGCCCATGTACGTAGAGCTCAGAGCCCTGAGCCTTACTGATCTTGCGCCCATAGACAATAGCTTCCTTCTGGGTCGCGAATCGCCTGGTGGCATGGATAGCCCCACCTTTCTTCACGCTCCACCCTCCATCGGGATGAAGGACGACGTGCTGTGAGCTCTTGGGCATGCTTCTCTCCTATCTGCCTTCGAGGGCCAACGAGCTGCCCCCAAACAAGTCTAGCAGGTCCCAGTATCGACGCAAAGGTGGCTCAGGGCAGGTCAAGCGTCTTCCGGTTTGCCCTCCTCACCGCCGAGCGAAAGCTGTCCGGCCGAGTCCGTAGAAAGCGACAGTTGGCCCGCCTCGGCCTGCGCCAGCGACAACTGGCCCGCTTCCGCTCCGGCCAGCGACAATTGACCGGGCGAGGCGCCCTGGAGGCGGGATTGGATCTCGGCGATCGCTTGGCGCGTGGCCCGGCGCAGATCGCGGTCGAGCCAGGAGTGTTCGGCCGCTTCCTTCAAGGGCAGCACGGCCGCCGCCGTGCCAACGCGGCCCAGCGCGTTCGCCGCGGCCACCCGGAGGCCCTGCTCCTCGCGCTGGAGGGCCGGGATCAGCCACGGTCCGGCGTCCGGGCTTCCGATCTCGCCCAAGGCCTGAGCCGCGTCCGCGGCGAGCTCACCCTTTTCCAGGGCCATCACCTTCGCCAGCAAGCGGACGGCTGCGGCGGTTCCGTTGCGGCCGAGCACCTGCAAGCAGGCGCGGGCCGCCTGGATGCTGCGAAGGTCCCGCGCACGGTCCAGGAGGGCTTGCGCGCGCTCGAACGGCAGATCCCGGTCCAGGGCCGAAACGGCCTCCGCGCACAGGCTGTCCGAGGAGAGGCTCTCCGCGACCTCCAGGAGGACGTCGTGACCTTCAGCGCCCAACGCCTTGGCGGCCCGCAGCCGGATCTCGGGGCTCGGGTCCGAGCAGGCGGTGCGGAGCGCCTCGGCCGTGCGGGGATCCTCAGGGTGCTCACGGATCAGGAGAAGCAGATTCTGAAGCCGTACTCCGGCCTCGGGGTCCCGTAGAGCATTCTCAACCAGACGTTGCGGGATGTCGATGGGCTGAGCGAATCGCTGGCCGATATCGAGGAGCAGAGGCAGGAGGGAAGGGATTTTCTCGTCGAACAGGTTCACCCGTACCCCGCCATAGGACATCTCGAGCGGGCTCTTGAGATGGATGCGGAGCAGCAGGCGGCGCGCCTCCGCGCCGAGCAACGCGAGCACCAGCGGCGCCGGTCCCTGGATGAGGAACATGTCATCAAAGGGCCGGTCTCCGATCTCGATTTCCCGCCCCTGAAGCGGTGGCTCAGGAAGGAGCCTCACCATGGAGAAGTCTGGAGGCCCTGGAATCAAGACGGTGATCTGATTGGATCGTCTTTCGTTTCTGGAGGGCTCGATCCATACCGTCAACGGTCCCGCCCGCGCCTTGAGCCCAATCTGGAAGAAAGTAGAGGTCTCCACGACCTCCAAGCCGCAGGACACCGCGAAATCCTGCCAGATCCGCAATTGCCTGCGGCCTCCCCATAGACCTTTCCATAAACCTGCACTCAAGGACAGAAGGAGCCGAGATAGTTCCCACATTCCAGGCCATCCTCAGACCAGCCGTACCACGGGTTCCCTGTGCATCAGCTCGCGCTGGGTGAGGAGGTCCCGGACGGTGGCGGTCAACCAGCGTTCGGAGCTCACGCCGAACGCGATTTCGAGACGGGGGCGGCGGTCGCGCGGAGAGTGCGGTGGATCGAGATAGCCGAGCGTGGGGCTCGCCTCGTTGAGGGGCACCACGACCTGGGCGTCGCCGGACGTGCCGCCTACCTTGTGCACGTCGCCGGCGGCGTCCCAGACGAAACGCCGCTCGTCGCCGTCGGCGCGCGAGACCTCGCAGATGAGGAGCTTGAAAAGGTTTTCCGGCTCGCCGAGCGCGCACGTGGGGACCAACTGCCGCTTCCACAGCTCGGGAGAGGTGGGGAACCGCGTTCCCCGAGGCACGATGACCGTGTGCTGGGGCTCGCCGGTCTTTGGATCATGAGTGACGAGCGCGTAGTCGTGCACGATGAAGTCGAGGGCGTCCATGCGGTTGCCGGCGAAGCAGGCGGCGCCGTAGGCCACCGCTTCGAAAGGCTGCCAGGCCCGGACCCGGCGGCGCTCGAAGCGCTCTTCGAACCACGTGAAGAAGCCGGGCAGGAGCGTCGAGCCTCCCACCAGCAGAACGTCCTCAATATCGCTCGCGGCCACGCGGCCCTGCTCCAGGACCTCCTCCAGCGAGGCGGTCAGGCTGCGATAGAACCCGTGCTCGTCCAGGATTTCCCGCAGGCGGTCGCGGGTGAGCGCGACGGCGCCGCTGCCCCTTCGGGAGGTCTCCTGAGAGGTCGGGCCCCAAGGGCTCATCAGGAACGCCGCCTTCTCCTCGAAGTACACGGCTTC
>CAXTNS010000043.1:5557-6587 GCA_964245465.1 uncultured Thermoanaerobaculia bacterium | reverse complement strand
GGGTGACCTCGTCCGCGTCGTCGGCGGTCAAGTCATGGCCCATCTGGCGGCAGAGGGCGTGGAGCACCCAGCCGTCTACGGCGTTGCCGCCCAGGGGGCGTCCCCGCTTGGCGAGCACGGTCGCCTGGCCGCTCAAGGCCCCCTTCGGCGAGAGGCGGACGAGGACGACGTGCATCGTGCCTCCGCCGACGTCCACCACGAGGACCGTCCGTTCATGGCTGAGGCTGATCCCATAGCCGAGCGCGGCCGCCACCGGCTCGTCGACGAAGCGCACGCGGCGCACGCCCACGTGGCGCAGCGCCTCCTGCACTTCCGCGCGGTAGGTCTCGAACGCCGACACCGGCGAAGTGACGACGAGGTCGCGCACCCGGCGCCCCGTCGCGAGCTTGACCTCGCGCAGCAACTCGCGCAGGAACGCGTGAGCGGCGTCGCGGGCGGTGATCCTCTCGTTTCCGACCCGCGCCAGCGGCCGCAGCGACTCCAGGCTCAGGCCAGGCTTGAAGGCGGGCACGAACGATGGATGGATCACACCCTCGTTGCGTTCGAGCGCGGGCCGGCCGATCAGAGCCCGCTGGCCGATGAAGAACCGCCGCGCCAGCGGCGGCCAGCTCCCCAGGCGGTCCAGCGGGCCGGGCTTTTCGAGGAAGTGGACGGCCGACGGCACCAGACGCGGCGCTTCGAGCGGGTCTTCAGTCGCGGGCTTGCGGCAGATGGCGGGCAGCTCGACGAGCCGGGGCCTGCCCAGGGAATCGTCCCACTGCGCCACCCCGGAGTTCGTGGTCCCCAGGTCGAGCGCCCAGCCGGCCTCTTTCACTGTATGCCGTTCTCCGCGGACACACGCGCGCGATCCGCCAGGATGAACGCGATGCCGCTCATCGCCAAAGCTTCGAAAACTCCTGAGGTCTCGCTCGCGTCGTGAAGATCGGCCAATGCCCGGGGAACGTGCAGGAGCACCACCCACAGCAGGATCATGACTCCTGACAGCAACGCCGCCCATCGCGCCGTCTTCGGCAGAAGGATTCCCGAGCCT
>CAXTNS010000043.1:0-5547 GCA_964245465.1 uncultured Thermoanaerobaculia bacterium | reverse complement strand
GATCAGGGCAGCGCCGGTGAGGCAGGCCCAGAACCTGGGTTCCGGAATCCAGGACGGCACCAGCTTCGACACGAAGTCCAGGTAGACGAAGTGCTGAATCCCGCCAAGGATCAGGAACCCGCAGAAGAACAGCGGTCCCAGAGGCCTCAACGTCCTGAACAGGCGGGCAAGGCCCGAAGATCCGCCCGCGTCTTCCGTGGGCAGGGCATTGGCCAGGATGATGACGCCTCCCAGGAAAGCCAGGGCTTTGCAGGGGTTGGTCCACATGAAACCCGCGAGCGGGTTCGTAGCCGCCAGAGGCAGGTGGAGGAACAGGATCGACAGGAGGATCATCGCGCCCAGCACGGCCGCCGCTCCTCGCGCCACGCGTCCCCTGCCGAGAGCCGCCCCGACGATGATGAGAACGACGCCTACCAGATAGGCCCAGAGGGAAGGCGAGGGAATCCACGCGGGCAAAGGCGGTACCAGTCGCACGAGCTTGCCCGTTACGAGTTGCTGAATTCCGAAAGCCACCATGGAGATGGCGAAGAAGAGTCGTCCGAGAGTCCTCATGAGGGAGAACTGTACAGGAAGAGCGCCTTACGGACATCCCCGATAGGGGCGGGCTTGGGGCAGATTGGAAAGCTGTCTGAGATCAAGCTCCTAAGGTTTCGTCATTCAGTTTCCTGTGGGCGCGCTTGATCTCCTGCTCGCTGAGGCCCAGGGCCGGTTTCAGGCCAGCCGTCCAAGCGAGCGGCAGACTGGGCTGACTCAGAACCGCCACCTTGACAAGGGGATTGCTCATCAAAGCGATGGGAAACGACCCTGTCATGCACATGCCGATCACTCCGATCCCCTTGCCGGACGCCCGCTTTCCGATCTCCGGAAGCAGCGCGCTCAGCCAGCCGACCACGGGGCTCGATCGATCCTTGCAAAAGCAACAGAAATCATGTCCCATACAAACGGCTGCCCGTTTCAAAGTCCTTGTCAGAGAACCTCCGGCCCTTTGGCCGGGCTCACCGAAGAAGAGGGGTAGGAAGACCGAGTAGCCCTTCGCGCCGATCGACTTCGCGAGGCAGAGGGTCTCCGGGGTAAGACCGTCGATCTCGTGCAGGATCAAGACCCCTGGACCCGTTCCGTACTGATAGACCGGTTTTGTCTCGCCCCCATGAGAAAACTCGAACCGGGTGAACCCTTTGATTGATGCACACTCCACGCTGGACCCTGCATGCTTACCCTCCACGCCAACATGGCCAGGGTCGCCGGGTACCTTCATCCCGTGAACGCAGCCCTGCAGGAGCACGGCGGCTCCGATCAGCACCCAGAACGCTCTCAATGGTCTCAACGGTATCCTCCTGTCCGAGCCGGCGCTCACTCCGATGCCGCCGCGTTGAGGCGTGGCTTGAGATCCGCTGGAGCGTTATTGCCTGTCAAAAACAGGACGCCATGGATAAAATCCGTAAGCCGGGAGGTAAAGATGTCATTGTGTCCGGCTTGCTCCTCGAATAGCCTTCTACAGATAGACGGACGAAGGCAGAAAGTTCCCCGGTCGAGCTTTACCTACGCCCGGAGTATGATAGAAGCAATTGAAAGGGGAAATCCGCGGAACGCAGGACCTCTTTTCGTGATCGGAAACTAACAGAAGGAGCGCTCTCCATGCCGACCAGCGACCAGGAAAGAAAGATCGCCAGGATCGCCCAGATGGATTGGGACGAGTTCGAAGACCGTATCGGCACGGCCGCGACCCGCGGCGCCTCGACGACCGACGAGGACGCCCTGCGGGCCTATTTCGGAGCTGAAGAGTACGAGGAGCTCAAAGCCCTGGCCGCCCAGAAGCGTGCCGTGCGCGCGGTCGCCAACTCGCTCGGCAACGTCGTGCTGCTTCCCGGGATCATGGGCTCGAACCTGGCGGCCGTCGACAATGGTGATCAGGACGTGATCTGGATCAACCTTTTCCGCATCGCCAGGGGCCAGCTCGACAAGCTCAGGCTCGGCCCCGACGGGGGCGACGGCGGCCGCGTCCTCCCCGTAACCGTGGACAAGCGCACCTACGCGCGCGCTCTCATGAAGCTCTCGGTACGCTGGGACGTCGAACCCTTTCCGTTCGACTGGCGGCGCCACCTCGATATCGCGGCGGACGGCCTGGCGAAACTGATCAAAGACCGCTTCCCCAACAAGCCCGTCCACCTGGTTGCCCACTCCATGGGGGGCCTGGTCAGCCGCAACTTCATCCACCGTCACAAGGACCTCTGGGAGGAGATGAAGGGCGACGGGACGGGTGCGCGGGGCGGCCGGCTCATCATGATGGGCACTCCCAACTACGGCTCCTTCGCCATTCCCCAGGCCCTGACCGGCGTGGAGAAGATGGTGCGCCTGCTCGAAAAAGTCGACCTCTCGCACAACATGAAGGAGGTCCTGGAGATCCTGGACACCTTCGTGGGGAGCTATTTGATGCTCCCCGCACCCGGCAAGATCCCGCCCGAGACGCGCGAGATCTACAGGAAAGAGGTCTGGGGCCGGTTCCCGATCTCAGCCCAGCACCTGGACGCCGCCCTGGCCTTCCACAAGGGCCTCGAGGACGAGGCCACGATCGACAAGGACCGCATGCGCTACATCGCCGGCTGCAACCAGGAAACCCTTCTGGGCCTCATGGTGATCGAGCCCGGCGAGTTCCGCTACGTCACGACGAACGAGGGAGACGGCCGCGTCCCCTTCACCCTGGGTCTCCTTCCCGGCGTGCCGGTCTACTACGTCGAGGAAGGCCATGGGAGCCTGCCCAAGAACGACCGGGTGATCGCGGCGGTCGACCAGCTCCTGGAGCGCGGCTCGACTCTCGCGCTTCCCACCCGGCCGCCCGCGTCGCGCTCGATCCTCGTCCAGGAGGGGCAGGACTGGCACCGCTCGATCGGCGACTACCTGGTGGGGGCCGAGCTCGAGAAGACCGCCAAGCGCGCCGCTCAGGACGAGGCCGACGCCGACGAGATCCGCATAGCCGAAGAGACCCTGGCCCGCGCTTTCCAGGGGGAGAGCCGGCCGCCCCGGCGCGCGTCCGCCGCGGCCGGGGTCGAGCCCACCCGGGCGACGAAGAAGAAGCCGCTCGCCGTCGAGGTCGTCCTCGGCGACGTCAAGCAGGTCGCGGCTCCCGTGGTCGTGGTGGGAAGCTACAAGGGAGTCGCGCCGGTCAACGCCATCGGTGAGATCGACAAGGCCCTCAACTACTGGATCAGCCGCGCCATCGAGCACTCGATGCTGGGGGCCGATCTGGGAGAGGTCTTCTTCATCCCGGTTCTCAACAAAAAGATCGCCGCCTCTTCCGTGCTCGTCGCTGGGATGGGCGAAGAGGGGCGCTTCAACCGCCACGACCTGCGCTACCTGATGTTGAACGTTACCTACGCCATCTCGGCCCTGGGGGAGGAGAGCTTTGCCACGATCCTGATCGGAAGCGGCGCGGGCAATCTGGGATTGGTGGATGCTCTGCGCGGTCTGCTGTTCGGCGTCTGCGATGGCCTGAGCCGCCTCGGCCAGGAGAGCCGGCTTGGACGTCTGACCATCGTCGAGTACAACGCTGAGCGCCATGAAAGTATTGTCAGCGCTCTCGAAACGATCCAGAGCGAGGACTCGGCCGCCGGGTTTGACATCCAGATCTCCAAGCGGGCCCTCCCCAAGAAGACCCGCTCTCAGTGGGCACGGCAGTTACCCCCAAGGCCCGTCGACCTGTCAGCCACCTTCGGTCCCCGGATCACCATCGAGCGCGACGAGACGGGCGACATCTTTCGCTTCTCGGCCCTGACCAGTAAAGCCGTGGTGCCGGTGCGCGAGGTCTCGATCCAGTCGTTTTTCGCCGAGGGCATCGCCGACCGGCTGATGAAATCGGTGACGCGCGAGGAACAGGAGATGCTCGGGCGGCTCCTCTACTCCTACCTCGTCCCCGAAGACTTCGAGAGCTACTTCTCTCCCGGCGATCCCGTCACCTTGATCCTCGACCGGTCGACCGCGGCGTTCCCGTGGGAGATGGCCTGCTTCGGCACTCCCCAGGGGGTGGCCTTCTTCGGACCGGAGCTGCGCCTCGCCCGCCAGTTCAAGACCCTGCTCTCCTCGCGGCCGGCGGTCGCGCCCCGGCCCACCGGGCCGTTCCGGGTCCTCGTCGTCGCCGACCCGGCGCCGGAGGCCGAGCTCCAACTCCCCGGGGCCCGCGCCGAGGGGGAAGAGGTCGTGCGGCTCTTGAATCAGATCAAGATCGAGCAGGGATTGAGGATCGACGTGATCAGCCGGATCGGGGCGGCCGAGTGCGATCCGATCGAGATCCTCGCCCTGATCATGAACCAGGAGCTCGACGTCATCCACTTCGCCGGCCACGGCATCTACGACACGGACCACCCTGACCTCGGCGGCTGGGTGTTCGGCCGCGATAGCGCCACGGGCCGGATTCGGACACTCTCGCCGCGCGAGATCTTCCGCGTCCGGCGGGTGCCGCAGCTCGTCTTCTCGAACGCCTGCTTCTCCTCGGTCGTGGCCCAGGGCCGGCCGCTCGCAGCCGATGAGATGAACCGGAGCCTGGCCGGGCTCGCCCAGGCCTTCTTCGACCGCGGCGTACCCAACTACCTGGGCGCCGGCTGGCCGATCGCCGACGACCTCGCGGTGAAGCTGGCGGCCGAGTTCTACGCCCGGTGCCTGACGGGCCGGCCGGCGCGCGAGTTCCCGCTGCGCACCCTGGGGCAGGAGGCCGACGGCGCCGCCGGCCGCGCCGCCAGGCTCACCCCCATGACCGTGGGCGAGTCCCTGGCCGAGGCCCGCAACCTGATCCTGAACCAGGGCTCGACCTGGGGTGCCTATCAACACTACGGGCAGCCGAACGCCTGCATCTTCGTCCCCGAGCAGCCGGAAGAGCGGTGGCAGGCGCCACGGCCCGCCAAGAAGGCAACCGCGCCGGCTACGGAGCGGCCTCGGGCGCAGGCGGCGCGCGCGAAGCCCAAGCCGAAGACGGCGGGCCGGGGAGGCAGGAAGACCCGATAAAAAGAGAAAATCCCCGGCACGGCTTCCGGTCTGTAGAGCACGCTTGGCACGACGATGGACACCTATCTGTTTGAAGGAGGGCGTGTACCTACAGAAAGGAGACCGAATATGTTGCGAAGGGTTATCCATGAAAGAGAGCTGCTCACCCTGCTCTCCGCTCTGGCCTTGCTGCTCATCTCGCCTCGAGGTGGTGGGGCGCAGACAAGCCCAAACTGCAACACCTGCGAAGAGAGCTACCACAACTGTTTGATGCAGGCGGACCGGACTTACCAGGACTGCCGGAGAGGGGGAGGGGAAGAGTCGCAGTGCTACCAGGGCCTGCAACTCGCCGAGCAACGGTGCCAGGACGAGCGCTCGCAGTGCTGGGCGCTCTGTGACTTCGGCTCGGGATCGCAACCGCCACCCCCGCCTTCCAACAGCGGCGCGTACTGCTGGACGCCCCCTTACGGCCTAGTGGAGAGTCTTGGCGCGAACGGAGTCGTCACCGGTTACGCGGGCGACACCGACATCGGGGACACGGTCGGCGTCTATTTCTGGGTCGACGGGGATCCACAG
>CAXTNS010000042.1:19238-19681 GCA_964245465.1 uncultured Thermoanaerobaculia bacterium | reverse complement strand
GAGATAGATCGCGGGCACCGACTGGGCGAGGCCCGGCAAAAGCCGGTCCGGCAGCCAGATCAGGAGCCCGGCGAGCAGGCCGAGCACGGCAAGGCCGCCCAGGACGATCGTGATCCTCCCCTTGGCCGTCTTCGGCGGCGCGAAGATGGGCCGGGCGAGAAAGCAGCCGGTGAGGATCCCGCAGGCCCCGGGGTTCGCGACTCCAAAGAAGGCCAGAGACAGGGTGGCCACCCCCACCAGGGGACCCCAGAGCCAGCGAACGACTGGGCCCCCCGGCAGTGATCGAGGGCCGGTCCAACTCCCCGCCGCCCAGGCGAAGGCCAGGCCGAAGACAAAGCCACCCGTCACGTCGATGGGCATGTGGACCCCGAGGTAGATCCGCGACAGGGCCACGGCAAAGACGATGAGGAGGGCCACGATCCACAGCCACATCCGGCCGTAGC
>CAXTNS010000042.1:0-19139 GCA_964245465.1 uncultured Thermoanaerobaculia bacterium | reverse complement strand
AGGCGAAGGTAGGCCAGAAGGTGGCGGCGTTCTGGGTGTGGCCGCTCGGGAAGCCGTGCCCGGTGCCCGTGCTCCGGGCAAAGCCGCTGCTGAGCGTATCGTCCACATCGTAGGGGCGCGCGGTGCCGAACGCCTCTTTCAGGACCTGGTTCATGATGATGGAGAGGGCCAGCACGATCCCCAGGCGGCGGCCGAAACGGGGGTCGACCAGCCAGTGATAGAGGACGAGCAGGATCCACAGGGTCACGCTGGCCCCGAGGAAGGTGAGGGTCAGGAACAGGGTGTGTGGCCGAACGCCAAAAAGATGCTGAACAAAGCGAACGATTTCCATGGCAGTAGTCATTCGGCATGCATCTTGCGTTCCCACGCCCCCGGACGGGAGGACGAAACCATGCCGCGATCGATCTGGAAAGGGAGCATCACCTTCGGACTCGTCAACATCCCCGTGGGCCTGTACTCGGCCGAGACGCGGGACGAGATCCACTTCAAGATGCTGGACAAGAAGACCCTGTCGCCCATCCACTATAAACGGGTGAGTGAGGAGAGCGGCAAGGAGGTGGATTGGAACGACATCGTGCGCGGCTATGAGTTCTCGCCCGGCAAATACGTCGTCATGTCGGACGAGGACCTGAAGAGCGCCGCGCCCGAGGCCACGCAGACGATCGACATCGTCGATTTCGTGGACATGGACGAGATCAGTCCCCTCTACTTCGACAAGCCCTACTACCTGGGGCCGGACAAGAAGGGCACCAAGGCCTACGCCCTGCTGCGCGAGGTCCTCCGGCGCACGAACAAGGTGGGCATCGCCAAGGTGGTCATCCGCACCCGCCAGTACCTGGCCGCCGTGGTACCCCGGGGCGAGGTGCTGACACTGGAGCTGCTGCGCTTCGCCCACGAGTTGCGCGATCCCTCGGAGCTCGACATCCCTAAGGGCAAGGAGGGGGTCTCCGAGCGCGAGCTGGACATGGCCGAGCGTCTGGTCGAGGGCATGGTGGACGCCTGGGACCCCGAGAAGTACAAGGACGACTACCGCCGCGACCTGATGAAGACGATCAAGGAGCGCGCCGAAGCCGGCCAGCTCGAAGCCGCCCCCGAGCCCGCGCCCAAGCCGCGGCAGACGAGCAGCAACGTGGTGGATTTGATGGCCCTCCTGAAGCGCAGCGTCGAAGAGGGTGGCAGCAAGAGCGGCGGCGGAGCCAAGAAAGCTCCAGCCAAGAAGAACGCGTCCAAGAAAACGCCCGCGAAGAAGACGGCTGCCAAGAAGACGCCGGCCAAAAAGACGGCCGCGAAGAAGCGCAAGAGCGCGTAGAGATCGCTGAGCCATGGCCCTCGAGGAATACAAGCGCAAGCGGAACTTCCGATCCACCCCCGAGCCCGAGGGCAAGGTCAAGAAGGTCAAGGGCCAGTCCTTCGTCATCCAGAAGCACGCCGCCACCCGGCTCCACTACGACTTCCGCCTGGAGATGGAAGGGGTCCTGCGGAGCTGGGCCGTGCCCAAGGGGCCCAGCCTCGACCCCGCGGAGAAGCGGCTCGCGGTCCATGTGGAAGACCACCCTATCGACTATGGGGGGTTCGAGGGGATCATCCCCAAAGGGCAGTACGGCGGCGGCACGGTGCTACTGTGGGACCGTGGCGTCTGGACCCCCGAGGGGGATCCGGTCGCGGCCTACAAGAAGGGACACCTCAAGTTCACCCTGGAAGGCGAGAAGCTCCACGGCGGCTGGCACCTGGTGCGTATGAGCGGCCGGCAGGCCGGCGAGAACAAGGAGAACTGGCTCCTCTTCAAGGAGGACGACGAGTTCGCCGTGCCCGGAAGCGGCGAGGCCGTGGTCGAGGAGTACCCGCAGAGCGTCGAGACCGGCCTGAGCATCGAAGAGATCGCCGCCGACCCCGAGCGCGTCTGGCAGTCGAACCGGGCCGAGAAGGCCGCCAGCTTCAAGGACGAGATCGCGGCCAAGGCCGTGAAAGCCGTCAAGGCCGCAAAGACCGCAAAGAAACCGGCCGCGAAGAAGGCTGAAGCCTCCCCGTCCGGCATCGCTCTCTCCACCATCCCCGGCGCCAAAAAGGCAAAGTTTCCCGCCAAGATCGAGCCCCAGCTCGCCACGCTGGTGGACGAAGTTCCTCAGGGCGACGAGTGGGTCCATGAGATCAAGTACGACGGCTACCGCGCCCTCTGCGAGATCCGGGACGGCGAGGCCCAACTGATCACCCGCCACGGCAAGGACTGGACGGACCGCTTCGGCCCCGTGGCCTTGGGGGCCGCGAAGCTGCCCGTGCGCGAGGCCATCCTGGACGGCGAGGTCGTGGTCCTGGAGTCCAACGGCACTACGAGCTTCCAATCTCTCCAGAACGCCCTGTCCGAGAAACGGGAGGACGACCTCGTCTACTTCGCCTTCGACCTCCTCTACCTGGACGGCTACGACTTGAGGAAGGCCACGCTCGCCGATCGCAAGGAGGCCCTGACCCGGCTCCTCGAAGGGCGCGGGGGGGCCGTGCGCCTGGGCGACCACGTGGATGCCGACGGCGAAGCCTTCTTCGCCCAGGCCTGCAAGTTCGGCCTGGAAGGGATCATCTGCAAGCGCGCGGCCCTCCCCTACCACTCCGGCCGCAACACGGACTGGCTCAAGGTGAAGTGCCTCAAGCGACAGGAGTTCGTCATCGTGGGCTTCACCGATCCCGAGGGCTCGCGAGTGGGCCTGGGCGCGCTGCTGCTCGCCGTGAATCAGGGGAAGGACCTGGTCTTCGCCGGCAAGGTGGGCACCGGCTTCAACAGCAAGCTGCTACGCGAGCTACGCAAGCGGCTGGACAAGATCAAGATTGACAAGCCCGCCTTCAAGAACGCGCCTCGCGGCGCCGAGGCCCGGCGCAGCCACTGGGTGAAGCCCGAGTTGGTGGGCGAGGTGGCTTTCACGGAATGGACCCGCGAGGGCATCCTGCGCCATCCCACGTTCCAGGGCCTGCGCGAGGACAAGAGTCCCGGCGAGGTGGTGCGGGAGGAGCCCCAGGCACCGCCGTCAGAAGCCCACCCTTCCGCAAAGAGCGCGAGAAAGAAGACAACTGTGAAAGCGATCCCGAAAGGTCCCAAGCCGCCCATCCGCCCCGAGCCCGAGGAGGTCCCGATCGTCTCCCAGAGCCGGAGCAAGAAGAAAGAGGCGGAGATCGACGCCGTCCGCTTCACCAATCTGGACCGGGTCCTCTACCCCGAGCAGGGCCTGACCAAGCGCGACCTCGCCCTCTACTACTCCCGCGTGGCCGACTGGATCCTCCCCCACCTCGGGGACCGTCCGCTCACCCTGGTGCGCTGCCCCGAGGGCCGGGCCAAGCAGTGCTTCTACCAGAAGCACATCAACGACACCGTGCCGGCCGCCGTCAAGCGGATCGACGTGGGTGATCCCGAGCCCTACGGCATCGTCAGCAACCTCGAAGGCCTGCTCTCGCTGGTGCAGATGGGCGTGCTGGAGCTTCACATCTGGGGCTCGCACAAGGACAAGATCGAGCAGCCCGACTACATCGTCTTCGACCTCGATCCCGACGAGGGGCTCGACTGGGACCGGGTCGTGGAGGGCGCCCTCACGGTGCGCCAATTCCTGGAGGAGGGGCTCGGCCTCCGGACATTCCTCAAGACCACGGGCGGCAAGGGGCTCCACGTGGTGCTCCCCATCGCCCGGCGCGACAACTGGGATGAGGTCAAGGCTTTCACCAAGGCCATCTCCGAAACCATCGTGGCCGCCCATCCGGACCGCTACACCTCCAAGCTCCCCAAGGCCAGCCGCAAGGGCAAGGTCTTCATCGACTACCTGAGGAACGGCCGGGGAGCGACCTCCATCTGCGCCTACTCCACCCGCGCCCGGCCGGACGCGCCCGTCTCCGTCCCGCTCTTCTGGGAGGAGCTCGAGAACGGCGTGCGCGGCAATACCTTCAACGTCCGCAACGTCTTCGAACGCCTGGAGGGCCTGCCTTCCGATCCCTGGATGGATTTCAACAAAACGCGGCTGTCGATCACGGCGGCGTTGAAGAAGGCCGTTGGGATTAAGTAGGGGCGGCCCCAGGTGGCGGCCC
The DNA here is from genome assembly GCA_964245465.1 of uncultured Thermoanaerobaculia bacterium. Classification (GTDB taxonomy): domain Bacteria; phylum Acidobacteriota; class Thermoanaerobaculia; order Multivoradales; family UBA5704; genus DATARR01. The sequence goes on along the minus strand of CAXTNS010000042.1, from coordinate 15,080 downwards.
TCGGGTGGGGACGGCCCCTCGCCAGGGATTGAATCCCTGGCGAGGGGCAGGAACTGGGCCTCCAGGAACAGGCCTTGCAGTGACCGGGGTCGAACTCATTGAGAGGACCCCCATGACCGTTCCCAAGAAGCTTCTCATCCTTCTTCTCTTCATCCCCACCCTGGCGGGCTGCAATAAGACCAAGTCCCTTCCCCCCGAGGTCAGCCAGATCCTGCGCGAGACGGTGCAGGTGAAGGCCCTCCCCGCGTCCCTGGACGGCCAGAAAGAGCTCCAGAAGGCGTGGAGCGAGATGGGCGGCTTCTACGAGAAGCGCGGTTTTCAGCCCGCCTGGTTCACCCCCGCCGGTCTGCGTCCCCAGGCCGCGGAGCTGATCCAGGCCATTCCGGCCCTTGGCGTGGACGGCCTCGAAATCCGGCGCTATCAGCCAGGGCGTCTGCAGTCCCTGATCGACGGGATGAAGGAGGTCAAGGACTTCGACGATCCCCAGAGCCAGCGGCGTCTGGTGGACCTGGACGTGGAGCTGACCTATACCTACCTGAGCCTCGCGTCCCATCTCGCCACCGGCCGGCTTCAGCCCGACAAACTCCGCGTGGAGTGGTACACCAAGCCGCGCAACGTGGACCTGGACGCCCGGCTGGGCCAAGCCCTGAACGCGGACGATGCGAGCGAGATGGTCAAGATCCTCCGGAGCCTGACTCCGCCCTACCCGGACTACCAGCGCATGGCCAAGGCCCTCGTCGATCTCCGGGGAATCGCGGCCAAAGGCGGCTGGGGCACGGTACCTGACGGCCCGAGCCTGAAAGCGGGTGACCGCGGCTCCCGGGTGGCAGCGCTGCGAAGCCGGCTATCCGTAACCGGCGGGGACGTCTATGACGACGCCCTGGCCGCCGCCGTCTCCCGCTTTCAGCAGCGAAACGGACTGGAGGTCACCGGCAAGGTGGACAAAGACACCTTGGCCGAGTTGAACGTGCCAGTTGAGGACCGCATCAAGCAGGTCCAGGTCAACATGGAACGCTGGCGCTGGCTGCCCGGGACATTCGGCGACCGCTACATCCTGGTCAACGTCCCCGAGTTCAAGCTCGACGTCGTGGAAGGCGGCAAGACGGTCTACACCATGCGGGTCGTGGTGGGCAAGGAGCAAAGCCGGACCCCGGCCTTCAGCGACAAGATGACCTACATCGAGCTGAACCCGTACTGGAACATCCCGGACACCATCGCGAAGAAGGAGATCCTGCCGAAGTTGGCCGCGGACCCCGGCTACCTCGCCAGCCACAACATGGAGGTGGTCCCCGGCTCGAACAACCGCCTGCGCCAGCTTCCTGGGGGCGACAACGCGCTGGGCCGGCTCAAGTTCATGTTCCCCAACGAGTTCAACATCTACCTGCACGACACGCCCGCCGACCATCTCTTCAACCGGGCCGAGCGGGACTTCAGCCATGGCTGTATCCGCCTGGAGAAGCCCATCGAGTTGGCGAACCTGTTACTGAAAGACGATCCGAAGTGGACGCCCGAGGCGCTCCAGGCCGCCCTTGACTCAGGGGAGCAGAAGACGATCACCCTCGAACGGCCGCTCCCCGTCCACATCCTCTACTGGACGGCCTGGGTGGAGCCGGACGGCACGATCCAGTTCCGCAAGGACATCTACGGCCACGACGCCGAGCTCGAAGAAGCCCTGGCCAAGGAGCCTGCGGTGTGGATCGAGCCGTCGGCGTTGCGCGGGGAAGTTCGGGCGGCGAAATAGAACTGTCAGTCCCGGGGCGCCGAGACCGTGAGGACCGGCGCCCTCGCATCCACCCAACTCTTGACGACTGTCGAGAGCAGGATCACCGCTCCGCCTGCCATCGACCAAGCTCCCGGCCTCTCGCCGTGGACCATCCAGGCCCAGACGGGGTTCAACACCGGCTCCAGCAGCAGCAGCAGCGAGGCCTCGAAGGCTCCTACCTTTTCGAGCCCCCGGAGGAGGAAGATGTAGGCCAGGGAGATCTGGAACACTCCCAAGATAGCCACCAGCAGCCAGTCCGTGGGGCGGGACGGACCTAGAGGCAGGGCCATGGGCAGGCAGCCCAGAGCGGCGAATACGTTCCCCCAGAAAGCCGCCGCCGGTCCCCAGGACTCCTCTCCCTTCCCCAGGTTCCGCAAGCCCATGATGGTCAACGCCCAGGCAACGCCGGACGTCAGGGCCAGGACGTTGCCTAGCTTCGGGTTCGGCGCCGTGGCCGAGACCGGGTCGAAGCCCACGAAGAAGAGCCCGAGGCCGAGCGCCAGGACCACCATGAAGACCACGTCGCGGCCGCGGATCTTTTCGTGGAGCAGCCAGGGGGAGAGGAGGAGGACGTAGAGGGGCGCCGTGGATTGCAGGAAGATGGCGCTCGCCGACGTCGTCATCTTGTTCGACAGCACGAACAGGATCATGGTCAAAGCATAGGCCACGCCGACGCCGAGCACTTTCAGGGAAGGCCGGCGCCGCACCTCGCGCAGCAGCAGGAACAGGGTCGCCGCCGCTACGAGCGAACGGAAGCTCGCCACCTGCCATCCCGTGAGGTGGACCGCCTTGATCAGGGCGCCGCCCGAGGAGAACAAGGCCGCCGCCGCGAGCACCCGGAGGCGGTCGGCGAGGGGTGTGGGCGTATGCGGGGCGGAGGTGGGCATAGAGGAATCCGGGGGATCTTAGTGCAACCTTGCCCCCGGCCGCCGCCTGAGCTAGCCTGTTCCCTATCTCAAAGGAAAGGAGCTCCCCAGAGTCTCCCCAAGCCCATGCCTGAGCTGCAAAGAAAGATCTTCGTTCTCGACACCTCGGTCATCCTCTACGACTTCAACGCCCTCCAGAACTTCCAGGAGCACGACGTCGCGATCCCGATCACCGTGCTGGAGGAGCTGGATTCGTTCAAGAAGGGCAACTCGGTCCTGAACCTCCAGGCCCGCGAGTTCATCCGCCAGCTCGACAAGCTGTCAAACCACAACATGCTCCACGAGTGGATCCCCCTCGACGGACCGGCCCGCGGCAAGTTCCGGGTCATCACCGAGGAGAACGGCCATTTCGTGGACGCCGGCGAGGTCTTCGGCTCGCGCAAGGCGGACCACCGCATCCTGAACGCCGCCCTGGGGCTCACCCGGTCCGAGCCCGACCGCCCCGTCATCCTGGTCAGCAAGGACGTGAACCTGCGCCTCAAGGCCCGGGCCCTCAACCTGGCGTCTGAGGACTACGAGACGGTCAAGATCAAAGACCTGGACCACCTGCCCAAGGGCAAGAATGAGGTCGAGGTGGCGGATCCCGCCTCCATCGACCGCCTCTACCAGGAGGAGTGGCTGCCCGTCGAGGCCGTGCTGGACGGCCGGCCGCCCGGCAACCAGTACTTCATCCTGAGGAGCGCGTCGAAGTCGGCGCTGGCCTACTACAACCCGCGGACGGACCGCATCGAGCGGGTCCACAAGCCGCTCGCCTACGGCATCTCGCCCCGGAACGCCGAGCAGACCTTCGCCCTCCACGCCGTGATGAACATGGAGGTCCCCCTGGTGACGCTCTCGGGCGCCGCCGGCACGGGCAAGACCCTCATCGCCCTGGCCGGGGCCCTGGAGCAGCGGCGGCACTTCCGGCAGATCTACCTCGCCCGGCCCATCGTGCCGCTGTCGAACCGCGACATCGGCTTCCTGCCGGGGGACATCCTCTCCAAGATCAACCCCTTCATGCAGCCGCTCTGGGACAACCTGGGGATCATCAAGAACCAGTTCGACGAGAAGGAGCGGGAGTACAAGAAGGTGGACGAGATGGTGGAGACCGAGAAGCTCCACATCGTCCCCCTGGCCTACATCCGCGGCCGGAGCCTCTCGAACGTTATCTTCATCGTGGACGAGGCGCAGAACCTGACGCCGCACGAGGTGAAGACGATCATCACCCGGGCCGGCGAGCGCACCAAGATCGTCCTCACCGGCGACATCTTCCAGATCGACACGCCCTACCTGGACGCCCATAGCAACGGCCTCTCCTACCTGATCGACCGCGTCCGGGGGAACCCCCTCTACGCCCACGTCAACCTGGAGAAGGGGGAACGGTCGGCGCTGGCGAACCTGGCGAGCGTGATGCTGTAGGGGGTTATCCTTGGAGAGATGGGCCCTGGGGCGGGAAAGACCCGGGGCCCGCCTTTTGCATTCCCGCCTCGCCGAAGTACCAGCGGCGAGGCGGGGCCGCCTGCCAGACCAGCCCGAGCTCGTGGGTGGCGGCGCTCAGGATGTGTTCCATCGCCTCGTCGACCGAGTCGGTGAAGAGGAGGCGCTCGCAGTCCGCGGGCAGGATCGTCTTCTCGGGGACCATGCGATGACAGAGGAAATCGTGCAGCGGCTGCCAGTAGTCCTTGCCCATGAGGACCAGCGGGAAGTTGCCGATCTTGCCCGTCTGGATCAGCGTGGCGCACTCGAAGATCTCGTCCATGGTGCCGAATCCGCCGGGGAGCACCACGAAGGCGTAGGAGTATTTGACCAGCATCACCTTGCGGACGAAGAAGTAGCGGAACTCCAGCCAGCGGTCGAGGTAGGGATTGGGCTTCTGCTCCTGGGGCAGGACGATGTTGCAGCCGATCGACGGCGCTCCCACGTCCCGCGCCCCCCGGTTGGCGGCCTCCATGATGCCGGGTCCCCCGCCGGTCAGCACGGTGAAGCCGGCACGGCCGAGCCGCCGCCCCACCTCCCGGGCCATGGCGTAGTAGCGGTGGTCCTCGTGGAACCGCGCCGAGCCGAAGACCGTGACGCACGGCCCCACGAAGTGCAGGCCGCGGAAGCCGCGGATGAAGTCCATGCCGATCCGCAGCAGGCGCCTGAACTCGGAGGCGCGGTTCTGCGGCCCCTGGAGGAACTTGCCGTCCTCCGCGAACTCGGTCCCCTTGCCCCACCGGGGCGGCTCGCCGCTCTGCGCCGCCGCCTCGACTTCGGCTTGCGGGACGGGTCCGGGACTCTTTTCGGGTTTGATCTCGTCCATGCCCATGAGACTAGCAAAGGGCGCGCCCTCTTCTTTTCCCTGCTCCTCGGCCTGCTCCTCGGCTTTCCCGCTCGGCCCGCCGCCGCGCGCCAGGCCGAGCCGCCCCCGCGGTTCCCCAACGTGGTGGTGCTGACCGTCGACACCTTGCGGGCGGACCGGCTGTCCTCCTACGGCTACCGCCGGCCGACGACGCCCAACATCGACCGCCTGCTCGCTTCAGGGGTGCGGTTCAGCCAGGCGCGGACGGTGGAGCCGCTCACCAATCCCACCCTGTGCTCCATGTTCACCTCGCTCTACCCCCACGAGCACGGGGCCACGCGCAACGGGCTGCGGCTGCGGCCGGACCTGCCGTCCTTCGCCCGCGTGCTCGAACGGCGCGGCTACCGGAACGCGGCTTTCGTGGGCAACTGGACGCTCAAGAACCGCATCTCGGGCCTGGGCGACCACTTCGAGAGCTACGGCGAGGTCTTCACCCGCAAGCGCTGGCTCGGCCTGTTCAAGGGCGAGGCCACGGCCGAGGACCTCACCGACGCGGCGCTCGGCTGGCTGGAGGAGGCGCGCAAGAACCCCCGGAATCCGTTCCTTCTCTGGGTCCACTACGTCGATCCGCACGCTCCCTACCGCCTCCAGGAGGAGCTCGCCCCCCCGCTGGGCATCCGCCTGGGGGATGGCGAAGTGTCCCGCCCGGACCGCTACGACACGGAGGTGGCCTTCGCGGACCGCGAGCTCGGCCGCCTCCTCGCGGCCTTCGACCGCGATCCGGCCCTGAGAGCCAACACCCTGTTCGTCTTCATCGCGGACCATGGCGAGAGCCTGGGCGAGCACGGGTACTGGGGGCATGGCCGCAACCTGTTCGAGCCGGCGTTGCGCATCCCCTTGGGCATGGCCTGGGCGGGACGGATCCGGCCCGGCACGGTGATCGACGCGCCGGCCCTGAACCTGGACGTGGCCTCCACCATTCTGGGCCTCGTGGGCCTGCCCATCCCCGAGGGCTTCCGCGGCTTCGACTGGACGCCCGTCCTCCTCCACGGCGCGCTACCGCCGCGGGACCGGGTGGCCCTCTTCCAGGCCCACAAAGGGGCCGTGCTCTCGGCCAAGGAGGCGGCCACGGCCCGCCGCAACGGCCTGCTCGAGGTGGCCGTGATGACCGGCGAGCACAAGGAGGTCTTCCGCATCGCCGAGCGCCGCCTCTGGCTCTTCGACCTCCTCAAGGACCCGCGGGAGACCCGCGCCGCCACCGTGGGGACCCGCCTCTCCCAGCACCTCCACACGTGGATGGACGACGTCCAGAAAGGCCTCGTCGCCTCCGACCGCCTGGCTCCGGCGGAGGTGGATCCTGAGAACGCGGCGCAGTTGCGGGCGCTGGGGTATGCCCAGTAGGGGTGATATCTTTGCCCCCGTGGCGAGCACCATCCAACCCATCTTCCTCCTGGCCGACAGCCAGCTCCTCTTCTGGCGCGACGAGGAGGGCCGGAGGTTCCTGGACCGCGCGCGAGCTGTCATCGAGACCGCCGAGCCCAAGGCCGCCTATCTCGGGGCCTCGAACGGCGACGCTCCCGAGTTCTACGACCTGTTCGTGGGGGCCATGGGCGAGATCGGCATCCGGGCTGACGACTGCCGGCACGTTCCCGCCGAGCCCACGGCCGAGGACCTCGCGTTCCTCGACGAGGCGGACCTCATCCTCCTCGCGGGTGGTGACGTGCAGCGCGGCTGGGAGGCGTTCCAGAAAGCCGGGCTCAAGGACAGGATCGCGCAACGCTACTACGCCGGGGCCGTGCTCCTGGGCGTCTCCGCCGGCGCCGTCCAACTCGGCCTCAAGGGCTGGGATCCGGACGCGTCCGTCCTCTTCGACACGTTCTGCCTCGTGCCGTTCCTGATCGACGCCCACGACGAGCCCTCCTGGTCCGGGCTCCTGCGCGCCGTGCCCAAGGCGGGCGAGCATGCCCGCGGGCTCGGCATCCCCTCGGGGGGCGGCGCCCTCTACCATCCGGACTACTCGGTCGAGCCCGTCCGCCATCCCGTGGCCGAGGTGGAGTTGGGCGAGAGCGGTCCGCGCCTGGCGCTGCTCTTCCCCGGAGAAGGCGGTGGAGAGACGCCGGCCGAGGCCGCCGGGCCGCGCGTCCTCAGCCAGGAAGAGCTCCTCGACCACGTGCTCCGGGACCTGGACGAGCCCGAGCCGGACGGCCAGGTCAACTGAGTTCAACTGCCCGTCCGATGAAGCTCTTCGCGCTCGGGGACCTGCACCTCCGCTACGAGGTCACCCGCAAGGCCCTGCGGGACCTCCGTCCTCACCCCGGCGACTGGCTGATCCTGGCCGGCGACGTCGGGGAGACCGAAGAGCACCTCCGCTTCGCCCTCGGCCTGCTCGTCAAGCGCTTCGACCGCCTGCTCTGGGTGCCGGGCAATCACGACCTGTGGACGGTCCCGAACCGGCCGGACGACTTCAAGGGGCAGGAGAAATACGAGCGTCTGGTCGCGGTCTGCCGGGAGTACGGCGTGCTGACCCCCGAGGACCGCTACGTGGCCTGGCAGGGCGAGGGAGGGCTCGCGATCCTGGCGCCCACGTTCATCCTCTACGACTATACCTTCCGGCCGGATCCGGTCCCGGTCGAGCGGGCCGTGGAGTGGGCGGCCGAGGAGAACATCGTCTGCTCCGACGAGGTGCTCCTCCACCCGGATCCCTTCCCCACCCGGCCCGACTGGTGCCGCGAGCGCATCCGCCTGACGGAGCCACGCCTGGCCGAGGCCGCCCAGCGGGCGCCGCTCGTGATCATCAACCACTTCCCCCTCCGCCAGGACCTGGCCGTGCTGCCGCGTATCCCCCGCTTCTCCATCTGGTGCGGCACCCGGCTGACGGAAGACTGGCACCGGCGCTTCCGGGCGAAGGCCGTGATCTACGGCCACCTCCACATCCGCTCCACCCATTGGCGGGATGGGGTACGGTTCGAGGAGGTTTCCCTGGGGTATCCCCAGAACTGGGACGTGGAGCGGGGGATCGAGCCTTACTTGCGCCAGATCCTGCCGGACCCCTACGGGCCGGCCGGCTGATCCCGGGTCAGAATCCAACCTCCTCAAGAAGGTCGATCACATGGGGCTGGTCCTCTTCGACGATGCTGACCTTCTGCCCAAAATCCTCATGCTCATCGAAAAGGGCCTGCAGGCTGTGCTCCTCGGGTGACCAGTCAGGCCTCACCTTGGCATTTGGATTTTTCTGTTTCTTGTTCTTCTCCTTGGCCTGCTCTTTCTCCCAATCCTGCTTGCGTCCCGCGTCGATCTCTTCGACCGGATAGGTGAGATGGATGGTGTAATCGGCGTCCCCGCGAGCATTCAGCAGCATCTGCAGCGACTCGCGTTCCGGATTGCCGTGCTCACCGTCGCCTGAGAATACGTAGTGGTCAGCCGTGATCCGTTCGAAAAAGTCGTCGTTCAGATTGTTGGAGCTGCCATGATGGGGGACCTTGAGCAGGTCGACGTGCATCTTGCCGCCCTTCTTCAGGCGTCCCACGAGCTCCAGTCCCTGCAGGACCTTGTCGCCGCGGGCGTCGCCTGTGAGCAGCATCCGCTTGCCGCCGGCCTCGGCCAGCACCACGACGCTCGACAGGTTGGGCACCGATTTGTCGACGTAGGCCGAAAGCACGCCCTCCGGCGTCTTGCCCTCTTTCTCCAGACTCTTGAGCCATTCCTGGTGTTTCTTGTGCAGCTCTTTCAGCTCGGGGAGCATGGGGCCTGCCACGGTAAACGTGAGCCCGTCTTCCATGTCGATGGCGCCTCCCTCTTTGCTGGCCAGGATCAAGCCGCCGTCGAATTCCGGATTCAGGGGGGCTTCCAGCTTGTTGACCACGTCGTTGCGCAACTGCGCACCCTGCTGGATGCTCGCCAGGACCTTGAGGGTGGAGACGATGACCTCTTCCTCTTCGCCGGCGTCGAGGGTCAAGGCGGGAGGGTCTCCGCCCATCGAGGCGGCGCCGAATTGACTCTGGAAGGCAGCCGTCAGCTCTTTCGGAGTGTCACCGATGATGTTCTCGAAGCTGTTGTGCCAGAAGCTGAGCACCTGCGCGAACTGGGGGTCGTCCTGAATCAGATCCCTCGTCAGATCGAGGATCCCCTGGATGTGGTCGTCATCGACATGGCTCACCATCAGCAGATCGATGGCAAGCGGCTCGTTCTCCTCGATGCCGCGCGCCTCCCTGATCTGCTCGAGGCGCGGTTTGAGGTGCGGAGCGTACACACCCCGCGGTCCACCATCGATCAGCACCAGCCGCGGATCGTCCTCAGAGCCGTAATGCAGGATCAGGCAATCCCCCTTGCGGGCGCGAACAACGTCCAAGCTGAACAACATGGCCGTCTCTCCTTCCTAGATGGATTGGAACGCACGCAGCACGTCGAGCATGCCATGGCCCTGGAAGCTGCGCTCGCGGCCGAGATCGGTCGCGCTCTGGCAGAGGATGCGCTTGAGGCGGAGCGGCTGTCCGATCAGCTCTGAATAGCGTGCCATCAGCATCGCCGCGGCACCACTGACGTGCGGCGCAGCCATGCTGGTGCCGTCGAGGTCACCCCACTCGCCCCCCCGGTCGTGCCCGCCGGGCAGCGGCGCCCGGATCCGCTCGCCTGGCGCCACGAGGTCCGGCTTGAGCCGCCCGTCACCGGTCGGCCCCCGGCTGGAGAAGAAGCTGACCCCGTACGTGTGGGGCCAGAAGCGGTGCGTCGCGCCGACCGTGAGGACGCTGTCCGCATTCCCAGGGTCCGTGATGCTGAAGGCTGCGTAGCTGTCGTACGAGCCTTCCTTGGTCTCGAAGCTCTTGTAGCCGTGGTTCCCCGCGGCCGCCACGACGACCACCCCGCTGGCGACCAGCCGCTCGCACTCATCACAGATGGGCGTACGTCCGCAGGCAAAGTTGCGTACGTCGTGCGGGATCGACAGGCTCAGGTTGGCGCCATGGATCGTCAGGAAATTGTCGCGATCGTTCAGGTGGCGGATGAACTGAAGGGCGGCAATGATCGCGAACTCGGTATCCCTGATCTCCGGTCCCAGCACGCGGAAATCATAGAGCGAGATGTCAGGACACATCCCGTCGGCAAAGTCCGGGTTGACCTTGCGCGCTGTTTTTTCCACGGCTTTCTCGGCGGCTTTCCTGCTCGCGCCCAGGATTCCCGCCACGTGCGTGCCGTGATTGGTTTGCGGCTGGATGTCAGGCTTGATCTCCACGAACTTCTCGACCAGCTCCCAGTGAACGGGACCCCGGTTGCGGGCGTCCTCCGCCAGCCTTTGCAGTGCCTTGTCAGCCTCCTCGTCATCGGCCGGCGGGTGCGCCAGCCTCTCCTTGCTCTTCATGAGCTTTTCGACGTTCTCTTGCCGGATCGCCTTCTTCGAATTGCTGAGGCTCACGATCCTGCGGAAGTCCTTGAAGTCGAAGCTCCTCTTGACCCGGCTTTTCCCCTCCGCGTCGAGGAAGGCGGGGTGAGCGCCGTCGATCCCTGAATCAATCACGGCCCAGCCAATGGCGCTGCAATTGACTTTGAAGAGAGTCGCGGCCGCGTCAGCCTTGACGGCCGGAATCGACCTGGAGATCGCGGGCATCGCGGCACGATTGAGCGAAACCTGCCACACCAGCGGGTGGCGCGCCGGATCCCGCAACATCTTTTCCGCCAGGCCGATGAGCAGCTCGGACATCTTCTCCAGGCCCGCGTTCGCCTGTTCCAGGACGTAGGTGATCTGATCGTCCGCGCTCAGGGCCTGGCCGGGCTTTTCGGCCGACCCGGCCCAGAGGATCAGCGCCGTCAGCGCCAGGAAACGTTGGATCGAGGGCAGCTCCTGCAACCGCCGGTTGCCGGTCTTCAAATGCCAGGCCGTAGCCGACTCCAGGATGTTCCTGAGCACGGTCTTCACCGCGTCCGCCGTATAGCTCTGCGCCTCGTGCACTTCCCCTGGCGGCGAATCGCCGTCCTGGCTCCACCGGTTGATCCACCACTTCGTCTTGGGCGCCACGACCTCCATGACCTCGCGAAACGTCAAGCGCGCCACGACGAGGCCCTGCAGGAAGGCGACGTCCGCCCGGCCGGAATCCTGGATCTCATCATCGATTCTGGCGGCCACGCCGCCGGCATGCTCGCCTCGGTACGGTGCGATGAGGAGGTCGAGCCTCTCGGCCGGCTTCTTGCCGAACTCGACCCAGACGTCGCCGAGGATGGGCGAATCCTGGAGCTGGCGCCGGTCATCCAGCGGCCCAAGAAGGATGAGCTCGACCAAAGGGCTGGGAATCGGAATCGCCATCTCTCACCTCCGCCGCGGGAACGGGCTGACTCGGGCGATCCCGCGGCAACACATCTACCCATTCTTCAATATGCGCATGAGCCGTCACTTTTAAGCCTCTGCGTAAATCATACCGCGAAGCCGTATGAGGGGGTCCCCCGGCCCGGGCCGCCACAGATCCGCGGGCAGCTCCAGGAACCACCCGGCAGGCCGTCCCGGGTCCAGGACGGGCCGTTCCTCACGCCCGCGTTACGCCCGCCGTCCCGGCGAAGGGAGGGGCCGGAAGAGCCGCCGGGCCCCCCGGTCCGAAGTTTTATGACGAGGACAGTATTCATGCAGCCGTTTCTCGGGTATCATACCCCCTCACGTTTTCGTAGACCTTGCCTACGTCCCTGAACTCTGGAGGAGTCTTCTCGTGAACCCCAGGCGCTCCAAACGTCCGAACCGGTCCCTCGTTTTCCTGGTCCTGGCCACATGGCTCATCGCTGGAGGAGCTCTCCTCGCGAGCGAGAAGCCAGGGCATCCCGGCAACCAAGGCCGCAGCTTCGACGCTCGCATCGAGCTCGTCGAGGGTCTCGCCGCCAACCCCAGCGCGGCGCAACGGGCCGCCCAGGAGCGAATGGGCAGAAATGTCCTCGACCTGGCTGTCACCTACGACGCCGCCACCGGGGCCGCGCACTCGGTCTCGAGCCACACCGGCTACCTGACCAAGCCGACGCCCACGGAGCAGACGCCTCTCTCGGTGGGCATGGCCTTCGCCCAGCAGAACCGCGACCTGTTCGGGCTCACCGAGGCCGACCTCGCCGGCTATGAGAAGACCGGCGAGGTCTTCACCGAGCTCAGCGGCACGACCAACATCTGGCTGCGCCAGACCTATGCCGGGTTGTCCCTCTACAACGGCCTGCTCCAGTTCAACGTCGCCAGCGATGGCCGGCTGCTCGGCGTCAACAATGCCTTCCTGCCGAACCTGGCGCGCGCGGTCAACACCACCACGCCGACCATCGACGCCGCCACGGCCGTGGCCGCCGCCGCCCACTCGGCCGGCCTCGGCGCCGTGGTGCCGCAGGTGCTCGCGGAGCCGAGCGGTGTCGTCCAACTCACCAAGCTCGACAAGACCGGTCTCTCCCGCGAGCCGATCGAGGCGCGCCTGATGTGGCTGCCCATCCGCGCAGGCCAGGCACGGCTGGTGTGGAACTTCCAGATCGAGACGCTCGACGGTGAGAACTGGTATGACTTCACCGTCGACGCCGTCTCCGCGAAGGTGTGGACGCGCTTCGACTGGATCGCCGACGCTTCCTACCGCGTCTACCCCATCCCCATTGAGAGCCCCAACCACACGACTCCGCTGCCGCCAGCCGACGCCCGGCAACTGATCGTCAATCCCCAGGACACCAACGCCTCGCCTTTCGGCTGGCACGACACCAATGGGGCCGCCGGTGCCGAGTTCACCATTCACCGCGGCAACAACACCCACTCCTGGGAAGACAGCGACGGCAACGACACGCCTCCGGCGGCGGGCACCGAGCCCGATTGCGGTGCGGGCCTGCTGTGCGACTTCCCCATCAACCTGGCCGGGGCGCCCAGCACCTACCGGCCGGCCGCGGTGACGAACCTCTTCTACTGGAACAACATCATCCACGACGTCCTCTGGCAATACGGTTTCAATGAGGGGTCCTTCAACTTCCAGGTCAACAACTACGGTCGCGGCGGGACCGGCAACGACGACGTCATGTCCCTCGCGCAGGCGGCCGGCAACTGCAACGCCAACTTCGGCACGCCGCCGGACGGGTCGCGCCCCCGCATGCGGATGTTCACTTGCAACGGAGCGACGCCCTCTCATGACGGCGACTTCGACGCTGGCGTGATCACCCATGAGTACGGCCACGGCGTCTCCAACCGTCTCGTCGGCGGCGGGAACAACGTCAGTTGCCTGCAGAACACCCAGCAGCCCGGTGAAGGCTGGAGCGACTGGTTCGGTCTGGTGCTCACCGCGCTGCCCGGCGACACCGGCCCGATGCCGCGCGGCGTGGGCACCTACCTCCTGGGCCAGCCGACGACCGGCCCGGGCGTCCGCACCCAGCGCTACAGCACCGACCAGACCGTCAACACCTGGACCTTCTCGAGCATCGCCGGCATGGCGGTCCCCCACGGCGTGGGCTCGGTGTGGGCGCAGGCGATCTGGGAGGTCTACTGGGCCCTGGTCGACGAGCATGGCTTCGATCCTGACCTCTACAACGCCGCCGGCAACGCCGGCAACCAGCGCGCCCTCGCCTACATCGTCCAGGGCCTGAAGAACACGGCCTGCAGCCCGAGCTTCCTCGATACCCGCAACGGCATCATCCAGGCCGCCACGACCCTCCACGGCGGCCAGGACGCCTGCCGGATCTGGACAGCCTTCGCGGCCTTCGGTCTCGGCTCCAACGCCACGACCCCCGGCTCCAACACGCAGACCGGCGTCAACGGTTTCGAAATCCCGGCGAGTTGCTCGTTCCTCGGTTCTCCCCAGCCGACCGCCAACATCTGCGCCGGCCAGAACGCCACCTACACGATCACTCTGGGCGCCGCTTTCACGCCGCCCGTGACGCTCTCGGCCACCGGCCCCTCGCCGAGCACGGTCAGCTTCAGCCCCAACCCGGTGCCCACGGTGCCCAACAGCAGCACGATGACCGTCAGCAACACCGCGGGTGTGGCGGCCGGCAGCTACACGATCACGGTCAGTGGCACGGACACGGTGCCGCAGACTGCAACGTTGCCCCTCACCCTGAACGTGTTCGCGGGCAACCCGAGCGCGCCGACGCTGACGGCCCCGGCCAACGGCGCGAACGGCACACCGCTGCGCCCGAACCTGACCTGGGCCGCGGCCACCGGTGCGTCCAGCTATAAGGTCGAGATCGCCACGGACGCCGCGTTCACCAACATCGTCTACACCGCCAACAACGTGACGGGGACGAGCCACACCGTGGGCTCGAACCTGGCAGCCAACACTCTCTACTACTGGCGGGTGACTCCGACCAATCCCTGCGGCACGGGCACGGTCTCGGCGGTCTTTACCTTCACCACGGTGAACCTGATCTGTGCGACGCCCAACCTGGCGATCCCCGACGCCAACACGACCGGCGTGACCAGCGACCTGGTCGTCCCGTCCGGCGGCACGCTCACCGATCTCGACGTCACCCTCAAGGTTACCCACACCTGGGTGGGCGACCTGATCTTCAAGCTCACCAAGGTCGGTGGCGGGCCCACGGTCACCTTCATCGACCGGCCGGGCGTGCCCGCGTCGGCCAACGGCTGCTCGGGCAACGACATCGACGCCACTCTCAGCGACGAGGCGACCTCTCCGGTCGAGACCCAGTGCGCCGCGACGGTGCCGACCATCCTCGGCACGTTCAGCCCGAACAACCCGCTCAGCGCCTTCGACGGGCAGACTCTGGCGGGGACGTGGCGGCTCACGGTGTCGGACAACGCCGCCGCCGACGTCGGCACGGTGACCGAGTGGTGTCTGGCACCGGCCACCGCCCTACCCATCGGAATCTTCAGCGACGGCTTCGAGTCGGGCAACACCAGCGCCTGGTCGGGTGTGTCCCCCTTGCTGCCCTGAGTAAGCTGACCCCGTGAAGGAACGTCGCCCCGGTGCTCGCGCACCGGGGCGATTTTTTTAGACCCTCCACAGATCCGCCGGCAGCTCCAGCACCATCCGGTACGCCGTCACACTCCAGGCCGGATCGTTCATAACGCCCGCGGTCCCGGCCAGAAGGAGCCGGAAGAGCCGCCAGGTCTCCTCACTGGCCGTGCGGAGGAGGACTTCGTCTTTGTTCTCGACCCAGCGCTGGTGTCCGTGCTTGGCCCAGAGATGGTAGTTGC
>CAXTNS010000041.1:19288-19714 GCA_964245465.1 uncultured Thermoanaerobaculia bacterium | reverse complement strand
GGCTGGCCAGGGGCAGGTCGCGGCCAAGCTGGCGGCGGATGCGGGCGAGGAGGCGCACGGCGAGCAGGGAGTGGCCTCCGAGATCGAAGAAGCTGTCGTGGACTCCCACGCGCTCGACGCCCAGCACCTGGCGCCAGAGGGCGGCCAGTTCCTCTTCGAGCGGGCTGCGCGGGGGTACGGCGCCGGTCTCCCCCGCTGCCATGGCGTCGGGCTCAGGCAGGGCGCGCCGGTTGATCTTGCCGCTCGGGGTCAGGGGCAGGGCGGCGAGGAACTGGAAGGCCGAAGGCACCATGTAGTCCGGCAGGCGCTCGCGGACCCAGGCGCGTAATTCGGCGGCGGTGACGTCTCCGTCCGTGACCACCACGTAGGCCACGAGGCGGCGGGCGGCGGTGCGCTAGAATTCCCATCGCCAGCGGGTGGTCACCA
>CAXTNS010000041.1:16935-19278 GCA_964245465.1 uncultured Thermoanaerobaculia bacterium | reverse complement strand
GCCGGGGTCCTGCCGGGCCACGACGGCGGCCTCGCGCACCCGGGGATGGGCGGCGAGGACGGAGTCGATCTCGCCGGGCTCGATGCGGAAGCCGCGGATCTTGAGCTGCTGGTCCGTACGGCCCAGGAACTCCAGGTTGCCGTCCGGCCGCCAGCGGGCGAGGTCGCCGGTGCGATAGAGGCGCTCGCCCTTCCCGCTGTCACCGAAAGGATCGGGCACGAAGCGGTCGGCCGTCAGGTCGGGCCGGGAGAGATAGCCGCGGGCCAGGCAGTCGCCGCCGATGCACAGCTCTCCAGGGATGCCGGCAGGCACCAGGCCGAAGGCCGGGTCGAGCAGGAGGATGCGGGTGTTGGCCACGGGCACGCCGATGGACGGCAGCGCGGGCCAGCTCCGCGCCGGGCCGGAGAGGGCGTAGGCCGTGACCACGTGGGTCTCGGAGGGGCCGTACTGGTTGTAGAGCCGGCAGCCGGGGACGCGGGTGAACAGCTCGGCCACGGCCGGGGTGATCTGGAGCTGCTCGCCGGCCGTGGCGACCGCGCGCAGGGCCATGGGCCACGCGTCCCGCTCGGCGGCGATCTCGGCGAGCTGCTGCAGGGCCACGAAGGGCGGGAACAATCGCTCGACCCTGGCTTCGCGCAGGGCGTCGAGCAGCGCCGCCGAGTCCAGCCGCAGCTCCTCGGAGATGAGCACCAGGGTGCCGCCGGCCGCCCATGTGGCGAACAGCTCCTGGCAGGAGACGTCGAAGGAGAGGGAGGCGAACTGGACCGTGCGCGCTCCGGGGCCGAGCTCCGAGTTGCGGAGCTGCCAGGCGACCAGGCTGACCAGGGGGCGGTGCGGCATGGCGACGCCCTTGGGCACGCCGGTCGAGCCCGAGGTGAAGATGACGTAGGCGAGGTTGTCCGGGCCGACGGGGACGGCGGACAGGTCCAGCGCCTCTTCCCCTTCCGGTATCCGCGCCGTCTCGTCGAGGCAGAGCACTGCGAAATCGCCCGGGGGGATCGCCTCGCGCAGGGCCGTCTCGGTGAGCAGCACCCGGGGGCGGGCGATCGCCATCATCATTTCCAGCCGCTCGCGGGGATAGGAGGGATCGACCGGCACGTAGGGACCGCCGGCCGCCAGCGCGCCGAGCACGGCGACGGTCATGGCCGGCGAGCGCCGGAGGCAGATGGCGACGGGCACGTCCGGCCCCACGCCCAAGGCGCGCAGATGGTGGGCCAGCCGCCCGGCCCGCTCGGCGAGCTCGGCGTAGGTGAGGCTCTCCCTGCCCTGCCAGTCGTTAACGGCCACGGCATCCGGCGTGCGCGCCGCCTGAGCCGCGAACAGGTGGTGCAGACAGGCGTCCCGGGGGTAATCGGCGGCGGTGTCGTTCCACTCGCGAAGCACCTGGCGGCTCTCGGCCGGCGATAGGAGCGGCAGGGCCGAGACGCGGCGTTCCGGGTCGGCCAGCGCGCCGCCGAGCAGGCGCACGAAGTGGTCCGCCATGCGGGCCATCGTGGACCGGTCGAACAGGCCGGTGTTGTACTCGAAATAAGCGATGAGCTCCGGCCCGCCCTCCCAGAAGTGGAGGGAGAGGTCGAACTTCGAGGTGCCGCTGCCCAAGGGCAGTGACGACAGGGTGAGCCCCGAGACGGACAGCTCCGGCAGGGGGGCGTTCTGGAGCAGGAACATCACCTGGAAGAGCGGGTTGTGCGCGAGCTGCCGTTCGGGATCGACTTCCTCGACCAGCTTTTCGAACGGCAGGTCCTGATGGGCGTAGGCGCCGGCCGCCATGGCCTGGACGCGGGCCAGCAGCTCGCGGAAGGGCGGGTCGCCGGCCACGTCCGTGCGCAGCACGAGGGTGTTGACGAAGAAGCCGATCAGCCCCTCGATCTCCGCCCGGCTGCGGTTTGCGATGGGCGAGCCCACCACCAGGTCCCCCTGGCGGGTGTAGCGATGAAGCAGCGCCAGGAAGGCGGCGAGCAGGGTCATGAACGGGGTGGCCCCGGCGCGCCGGGAGAGAGCCTGGACGGCGGCCGTGGTACCGGGCGGCAGCACCACGGGGAAGGTGGTGCCGCGGAAGGTCTGGATGCCCGGCCGGGGCCGGTCCGTGGGCAGGTCGAGCACGGGGGGCACGCCCGCGAGCCGCTGTTTCCAGTACGAGAGGAGCCTGTCGAGAGAAGGGCCGGAGAGGAGCTTCCGCTGCCAGGCGGCGAAGTCGGCGTACTGCACGGGCAGAGGCGGCAGAACTGGCTCTGACACCGGCCGGCCCTGCGAGAAGGCCGCGTAGAGGGCGCCCATCTCGCGCACCAGCACGCCGAGGGACCAGCCGTCGCAGACGACGTGGTGCTGGTTGAGGACGAGGGC
>CAXTNS010000041.1:4511-16925 GCA_964245465.1 uncultured Thermoanaerobaculia bacterium | reverse complement strand
CTCCCCAGTCGTGAAGAGGACGGCGCGCACGAGGGGGCCGCGAGCGAGGTCGAAGGGCCGGCGCGCCTCGGCCCGCGTCTGGCGCAGCAGCTCGGTTTCTTTGATGTCCGGTTTGGTGTCCGGCGGCAGGGCGCTCAGGTCGATCACGGGCAGCGGCAGGCCGGAGGGAGGGCCGATGACCTGGACGGCGGCGTCCTCTTCTCCCTCCCCGGCCAGGGCGAAGGTGGTGCGCAGCGTCTCGTGGCGGCGCTCCAGCTCGGACAGGGCGGCGGCGAGGGCGCGGACGTCTAGAGGCCCCTTGAGCCGCAAGGGAATGGGCATGTTGTACCAGGGGCTGCCGGGCTCGAGCTGGTCGAGGAACCAGAGGCGCTGCTGGGCGAAGGAGAGGGGAAACGGCCGGCCGTCGCGCGGCTGCGGCTCGATGCGGCCCCCCGGCGGCTCGGCCTTTTCCACGGCGGCGGCGCGCTCCCGGGCCAGACGCAGCTCGATCAGCCGGCGCTGCTTGGGCGACAGCGACTCCAAACGGCTCGCGAGGACGCCCGTATCGCTCATCTTCCTCACCAGGACTGGGTCGCTTACGCGCAGTTTGCGGCCATCGTGGTGATACGTTCCGCCAGAGTACGAATCGTGGGTTTTTCGAACAGCAGGTCGACGGGGACCTCGACCCCGAACTCTCGAATGATCATGGAGACCATCGAAGTCGCGGTCAAGGAATGCCCACCGCTCAGGAAGAAGTTGTCGTCGATCGAGATCGCCTCGGCGTCGGTGCCGAGGAGGTCTGACCAGATCACTCGCAATTGTCGTTCGACCTCGTTCCTTGGCTCTTCCTTCTGCGTGAACAGGTTCTCCGTGGGCAGGCGGCTCAGGTCGGCTTTGCCGTTGGCGCTGAGAGGGATGTCGTCGACCGGCACGAGGAGGCTGGGAACCATGAATCCGGGAAGCTGCAGCCGGAGATGCTCCCGGAGATCGTCCAGGTACTTGGAGACGCTGAAGTACCGTTCTCCCTCGCCAGCGCGCTCGAACGTCGACGGGGCCGCCGTGGGGGAAGCCACCCGGTCGAGCGAACGAGCATAGACCGTGTACATGCCGGTCCCCTCGAGATCCGGCTCCTGCACCGTCTCGGTATGATACCCCCGCTCCCCGAGGAGCGCGTTGATTACTGCCAGGCGGTTGTCCAGATCGTGCACTTCGAGCACGATGCGATCAATCTTCCGCCAATCCTCCGCCTCGATCCCCAGCAGAACGTCGAGCTCAGCTTTCTCGACGTCGATCTTCAAGAGGTCGACGTGGTCGACGGCGTGCTCGGCGATGATTTGCGACAGTGTCCGAGTGACGGTCTTCACCGGTTCCGGCTGCATGCGATTCGCCAGCAGACGCTCCATCTCGGCATCGGAAAGCGCGAGCTGGCTCTGGGCCCCGCGTTCGCGGTTTTCGAGGAAGGTCCGCATGGCGGCGGAGTCTTCACCGCCGTCGGCGTAGTAGCTGGACATGGAGGCCACGTTCGGGTAGTAGGTCATCCAGGCCTCGCCGGACCGGCGCGACAGGCCAACGTTGATGCATTTGCCTCGGACGTCGTACACGAAACAATTCCGCTCGAGGATCTCGAACGTCTCGGGTACCGGCTCGAACGAGTACACCACCGGGTCTTCGGAGAACTCGCGGACGGACACGGAGAACATGCCGACATTCGCCCCGACATCGAACACGCAGGCTCGGGGTGGAAGATCACCCAGGTAGCGGGCATAGACGTGGCGGTCGAAGATTTCGCGCGCCAGATATACGGCGTCGCTGCGGTTGCGGCAGTACAAGGTCATGCCGTCGGCCAATTCGACAGATTCCATCCTCGCCGTGGAGGGCGCGGCCATGGGCTTGCACAGCCGTCGCACAACTCCCGCCCGGCGGGCATCCGGCACGACATAGGCGACCAGGTGCGTTCGCCCCTGCCTCTCGCGCGCGACGAGCGCGACCCGGCTCACGAGGCCTGACCGCAGGACACAATCTTCGATTTCGCCAGGCTCGACGCGAACGCCGTTGATCTTCATCTGGCCGTCCTGGCGCCCGAGGAAAGCGATATTGCCGTCCGGGAGGACCCTGGCGGAGTCGCCGCTGCGATAGAGCCGTCCTCCCGGGTCGAGGCGGGTTTCGACGAAGCGGGTCGCGGTGAGAGTCGGATCCTGGATGTAGCCGCGAGCGAGGCCAACTCCCGCGATGCAGAGCTCGCCGACTTCGCCGGCCTCGACCTCGCTCCCGTCTTCGTTGAGAACGTACAGTCGCAAGTTGTCAATGGCCTTGCCAATCGGGATGCGGACGGGGTCGTTCCCGGTCACCTCGTAGTGCGAAACGTCGATCGCGGCCTCCGTGGGGCCGTACAGATTGACGATGCGGGCTCTGCTGCCCGGCTCGAAGTGGCGGCGGAGCGCTTCGACGTCCGCGCGGAGAAGTTGCTCGCCACTGCAGAAAACGTATTTCAGGCCGTCGAGCGCGCCACGGCGACGGACGGCGTCCAGATATTCGGTGAAGGACCGCAGGAGCGACGGAACGAAGTGCAGGACGGTGACTCCGCCGTGCTCGATCGCGTCGAGAATCCGCGCGGGGTCGCGCCTTCCGCCCGCGGAAAGAAAGCGGACGGATGCCCCTACCATCGCGGCCCAGAACAGCTCCCAGACGGAGACGTCGAACGTCAGAGGCGCTTTCTGGAGGACAACGTCGGTCGCGGCGATCGGATACTGCGCCTGCATCCAGACCAGCCGATTCAGCAGCGCGCCGTGCTCGATCATGACGCCCTTCGGGTTCCCTGTCGTCCCCGAGGTGTAGATCACGTACGCGAGATCGGAGGCCGCGATCCCAGGCCCCTGGACCTCCGTTTCCGAGCCCTCGGGCGCTTCGCCCTCGAGGGGGATGCAGGTGACCTGGTCCAAGGGCGGGAGGGCCGAATCGCGATCCACCAGCACGAGGTTGCAGCCGGCATTCTGGACCATGTAGGCGGTGCGGTTGGCCGGGAATTGGGGGTCGAGCGGCAGGTAGGCGCAGCCCGCCTTCCAGATTCCCAGGAAGGCCGCGAGGGTCTCCGGGGACGACTCGCCCAGGACGCCCACGACGCGCTTCTTGCCCCGGGTTCGCCGCAGCACGGCGGCGGCCGCGGCGTTCGCCTTCGCGTCGAGCTCGCGGAAGGTCAGCTCACGATCCGGGGCCAGGACGGCGATGCGGCTGGGCCACTGCCTCAAACCGGCCTCGATCAGGGAAAGGACCGATGGGCTCGCGGACCCATTCGTTCCCTGCTGTACAACGCTCATTGGCTCGGCCCCTGCGCTGGCGGTTTCCATGGTGCTCCTATGCAGGTTCATCCAGGGCTTTTTCGAGCTTGTGCATCAAATCCATTTCCTGCTCCATGGTGAGCTCCTCGCTCTCCGCGATCTGTCGGACATCGCAATTGTGCCGCGTGCATTCCGCGCACCGGATGCCGAACTCCGCCAGAACCTCACCGGCCTTGGGACGTTCCTGAACGAGAACCTTGATCTTCTGATTGCTGAACCATTTCATACTGACCTCCCGCTCATGTTTGGTTGGAGCGACGTCGATTGGGCTCCACGGACACTCTCGACCACGCCAGTACAGGCAGCCAGATCGCACACGATCATCTCCCTGCTGAGGTCGCAGCAATCCTGATCGCCATTCACTTCCTGAATGCTCGGCACGGACATGGGGTGGAGCTCCTTCCACCGCACGTCGGCGAGATAGGTCTCGTAGGCGGAGTACGGATTGGGGATCTTCAATCGCCCGATGTGCAGGATGAACCGGTTCACGCGGTCCTGCACGGTTTCCGGGCTCGGCGCGTCGGACACCCGGTAGGGGGTATAGAGGTAAAGGTCTTGGTATTCTGGCGCGAACACCGGAATGGACCCGCCCGCCCACTCGTCCTCGCGATTGTTCGCTTTCGGATAGTAACGGAAGGGATTGCACTCCGCCTGCCAGATGGAGTCCTTCATCTCCTCCAACAGGTCGAGGGTCAAGCGGAAGTCCTCTTCCGTTTCGCCGGGATGGCCGATGATCCAATAAGTCGTGGTTTTGATTCCGGCGTCGGCGAGGCAGCGCAGGGACTCCCTGACCTCGGTCACCGTGGACTTCTTGTTCATGATGTCGAGCATGCGCTGAGATCCGCTTTCGATGCCCAGCCGCACCCGGTACAGTCCACCTTTCCGCCAGAACAGACATTTCTCGGGAGACGACGCCTGGCGGCTGACGCGGAAATAGGTGTCCATATAATAGCGATGACCACTCTCGATCATGGACGAACAGAGGTCGTCCACGACCGGATTGAGCAGCGAGTCCGTCATGAAGAAGAGCTTCTTCCCGTAATTTCGTTGACTGAGCTCAGTCATTTCCTGGATCACCGGCGGAGCGGCGCGCTTGCGGTACTGTCCGTAGAATTGGAGCTCGTTACAGAAAGAACAAGTAAAGGGGCAACTGACGGAAGCCGTGGCGACGAGGTGAGAGTATTTGAACGTGTTGAAATCCCTGAAATCGGGAATGGGCCATCCAGACCATTCGCCTCTCTTTTCCACCGGGATCTCGTCCGTCACCAGGCAGCGCTGGTCGGGCGGAAACTGGCCGTCCAGAATCAGCTCGGTCACCCGTTCACCTTCGCCGATGACGACTCTGTCGATGCAATCGGCCGTGCGCCGGAGGAAGCGCTCGAACTCGGGCGTACTGCGATTCAGGGTGTCGACGAACGCGCCGCCTCCCACGACCGTTTCGACCGCGGGATTCAGGGCCTTGACCGTACGTAAGGCCTGGATCGAAAGAGGCAGCGTCGTCTTGTAGAGCGTCAGCCCCACGAGAGACGGGTTGACCGTTTCCAGCAGGTATTCCAGGTAGCGCTTTTGAACCGCCAGGTACTTGGCGATCTCTGCATCCAGCTCGCTCACGGCCGCGCGGCTCACCTCGATCTGGAAAGCGTAGCGAAAGATCTCGTTCATGTGGGCGAGGTACAGCGGATGGCTCTCGCCGCCCAGCACATAGGCCATCAGGTGCTGTTCCATGAGGTCGTTTCCGAGATTGTACAGCGTCCCTCGCTTGGCCCCCGCGATGTACTTCTTCAGGATCCCGTAATAGTTGTGGTAAAGGGTCAGGCTCTCCTTCTTGGCATTGAAGTCCACGATCTTGCAGCGATGGCCCTTCGATTCCAGATAAGCCTTGATCCTCGACAGCCCGGCCGGCGGAACGACCGGGCTCCAGTATGGAAAGAGCAGAAGGAGAACGTTCTTCATGACTCCACTCCTCTCCTCAACGCAGGAGGATGACGTTCCAGGTATGATACCGGTCGGTGCCGCCGGCGTTGTAGAGCAGTATGTGCCCGTCGTGGCCGGGTTCCCGCCTGTCGAAGACGTCCTTGAGGTTTCGGATCATGTCGACGTTGCCGCAGTGCCCCCCGTCGTTCATATTCCCCGAGAGGAGCCTTTCCGGCGCCACGCCGAGCATGCGCGCATACACGTGGCGGTAGATGACTTCATTGGTGTTGTTGGTGATGATGTGGTCGACGTCGGACAACGCCAGTCCGTTTGCCGCGAGGATTTCGCGAATCATACGCACGCCCTCCTCGGCGATCTTGAGGACGTTAGGCTTGACGGCACCGTTCTGCAAACCCTGGGAGGATGAACGATGATCGACCACCTTGAGAGGCGCATCCCTGGAGAGGAGGGCAACGCCCGCTGAATCGCTGACCACCGTAAAGTCCAGGAGCCGCGGCATCTTCTCGACGATATTGGCGCAGAGGATGAGACAATGCCGGACCCTGCCCATGGCGATGAGTCCCTCGCCGTACTCGATGGCCGCCATGACCGAGGCACAATCCCGGAACAGCAGGGTCGTCGTGCACCGGTTCATTCCATACGAGTCCTGCAGCGCATAGGGAATGCAGGTGCGATCCACCTGGTACATGTTCTGGTTGTAGCTGCAGTACAGCAAATGATCAACATCTTCCGGGAGCAACTCCGCCTCGGTGAAGCAGCGATCGAGGAGGAGACGGAAGACATCGGTGACTGCACGCTCCTTCTCGATGCGGACATGGGAGATGTTCCAGCGCGAGCGGATGTCGCTCTCAAGCCGCACGGTGTCGGGGTACTGGCGAAAGATGGAGGCGTTGGATTCTATGGCGAAAAGCTGGCTTGCCGGGACGCCTTCGACCTGGCGACCATGCGCGTGGATGAGCTCGCGAGCGGCAGCGTGATCGAAGCGCTTCTCGGTCTCGACGAGCTCGTGGATCGGTAGGCGCTCTTCCGGAAGGTAGAAGTCGACGTAGCTGATTCCCATAACGCTTCCCGACGAGACCTGTTTCCCCTCAAGCCAATGGGCGCTGTGCCCGGCTGCCCCTGCCGGCGGAGGACGATGGCAGCAAAACACAGAGGACTGTTAATTTTACTGAAGATTTATTACAGAAGTCAAGGCTGCCTCGACCACAGCCAGAGGTGTAGAACACCCGGGAAACTCCCGCTCGGGAGTCCTCCACGCTCATCCCGGAGTCTCCCCCGCCAGTCCAGGCCGGCCGGCCGCCGGGGCGTCCGGGGCCACGGCGGGCGAAGCGTCCGGCGCCTCGTCGCGCGCGATGTCCGGCAGCTCGGTTTCCACCCTGCGGATGGGCCGGATGTTGTAGACCACGGCCACCGAAAGCAGGGTGAGCGCGCCAAACGTCATGAACAGCAGGCCGATTCCTCTTCCCGGCCCCACTCCGGTGAGGCGTCCGACGCTGTCCGCGAGCGGCCCGCCGGGCAGGAGCAGGGGCTTGAAGACGCGATCGGCGAGCGGTCCGGCCGTGGCCCCGGCGAGGGGGAACGCGACGCCGGCGATCATGCGGCGGATGGCGAAAACGCGTCCCTGGAGGTCGTGGGGCACCTTGCTCTGCCAGATCGCCTCGCTGGAGCCGCGGATGACCGGCAGGGCGAACAGCGCCACGGCCATGGCCCCCGCCACCAGCAGGGCGTTGGGCTGCAGGCCGCCCAGCAACAGCGTGGCGCCCTGGAGCAGGGTGAAGCCCAGGATGATGGGGATGCGGCGTAGGGAGCGGCTGCCGCCCCAGAGGCTGAGGGCGAGACCGCCCAGCACGGCGCCGGTCGCGCCGGACGTCATCACGGCCCCCAGCGTCTTGGCCGAGCCGAAGGAGAGCACGAGCGGCGTCACCAGGATCTGCACGACCGAGAGGCAGTAGAGGGCGACGGCGAAGAACAGCAACAGTCCCAGCAGGCCCGGCCGCCTGCGCATGTAGGTCCAGCCGTAGAACGACTCGTAGAGGAGCGTGCCCTTGCCCTCCTGTCCCGCGGCCGAGACCAGGGGTTTGGGGATCCTGGTTGCCAGCAGCGTGGCGGCGGCGAACAGGAACGAGGCACAGTCAAGGAAGATGACGCCGCCTACGCCGATCACGTCCATCAGGGTGGCGGCCAGGACAGGGGCGGCGATCTGCCCGGCCGCCGGGCCGAGCAGGGCCAAGCCGTTGGCGCGCACGAGTTGCTTCCTGGGCACCAGCAGCGCCGTGGCCGAGGCGAAGGCCGGGAGTTGGAAGACGTTGAAGCACCGGCTGGCGAGTACGAGCACGTAGACGTGCCACATCTCCAACGTGCCGGCCCAGTAGAGCGAAGCCAGGATCAGCGTGCAGGCGCCGGAGCCGAAGTTGTTGATCAGCAGCACCGAGCGGCGGCCCCAGCGGTCGATCAGGGCGCCCGCCAAGGGCGACAACAGCGTGTTCGGCAGGGTGGCGAACAGGGTGATCAGCGACAGGGCCGTGGCCGATCCCGTCTGCCGGTAGGTCCACACTCCGAGGGCGAAGCCGGACAGGCCCGTGCCCAGGTTGGAGACGACCTGGCCGATCCAGATCACGAGGAAGTCCCGCATTCCGCGCGACCGGGTCGGTCCAGGGTTCGGGTCACTCATGCAACTCCTCCGCTTTCGTTCAGGCTTGCCTCCTCGGCGGCGAGAAGAGCATCCAGCTCCTCTTCGGAAAGGCCCTCGACCTCATCCAGCAGGCTGGCAAGGTGATCCTCGTCCTGGGTCTTGCCCTTTCCGTCCAGGCCGGCGGCTAATCCGGCAATCGTTGGATCTTCGAAGAAACGGGCGATCGACAGCTCGGCCTGGAAGGTGTCGCGTAGGCGCGAGGTGATCTGGGTGGCCATCAGAGAGTGGCCGCCCAGCTCGAAGAAGTTGTCGTGGGCGCCGATCCCCTGGATGCCGAGGAAACCCTCCCAGACGGCGGCGATCGTCCGCTCGGTCTCGGTCTCCGGTGCCACGTAGGGGGTGCCCAGCAGGGGCCGGCCGTGGGAGGCGGCGAGGCGGGGCGTCTCGGCCGTGACTTCGGAGGACGCGGCGCGCCGGCGGGCGAGCAGACCCGCGAGGTCGCGCGTCGAGACCACCACCCGGGGCAGGCCGCCCGCCAGGGCGCGATCGAACACCTCCAGGGCCTCGGCCGTGGTCATGCCGTGTTTCAGGGTCTCGCGCCGGACCTCCTCCAGGTCGGGCGGCAGCTCGGTCTCGGCCGCCACGCCGACCTCGCTCCAGGTATCCCAGCCGATGGAGATCACGGGGACGTCCTCATGCTCCTGGGCAAAGGCGTCGAGGAAGGCGCTGGCCGAGCAGAAATCCACCCGGCCGAAGCCGCCGAGCACGGAGTTGACGGCCGAGCATAGAACCAGAAAGTCGAGGGGGTCACCCGCCAGGGCATCGGCGAGGACCCGGGTTCCCTGGACCTTGGGTGCCAGCACCTCCTCCGCGGCCTCGAGGGTCTTGAGCTGCACCATGCCGCCGCTCGCGACCCCGGCGGCGTGGATAGCGCCGTGGATCGGTCCGAAACGGCGCCGCGCCTCGTCGAGCACGGCGCGCAGCGAATCGGGATCGCGCACGTCGGCGCTCGCGGCGAGCACCTCGGAGCCCAGCTCCTCGATCTCCCGGAGGCGATCGGCCTTGCGGCTCGCAACGTCCGCAATGTCTGCAACGTTGGGAGAGCGGCCGATGAGGATGAGCTTGGCCTGGACCGTGCGGGCGAGGTGCTCCGCGAGAGCCAGGCCCACGCCGCCGAGACCGCCCGTGATCAGGTAAACGCCGCCCTGCCGCAGAGGCGCCCTGCCGGCCGGCAGCCGGGCCGGCTCGAAGCCCTGCACCCAGCGTTGAGCGCCGCGGTAGGCGACGGCGAATTCCGCGGGTGGCGGCGGATCGGCGAGGGCGGAGACCAGATCCGCGGCCAGCCGGTCGATCCGCGGCCGTTCCGCCAGATCGATCGTCCGGCAGGAGACGTTGGGGATCTCCTGGGGCACGACGCGGACGGGACCCAGGACGAGCGCCTTCTCCGCCTCGATCCTCTCCTCGCCCGTAACCTTCTGGGCGCCGCGGGTGACGACCTCGATCCTGACCGGCTTCGAAACCCCGCGGTCCGCCAAGGCTCCGGCGAGGGCGAGCAGGCTGTGGAAGGCCGGATCGTCCAGACCTCCGAGGTGGACGATGGAATCCGGTATTTCACCGAGATCGCGCAGCAGGGCGTCATAGCCGCTCCTCTCGCGCAGATCTCCCGGCGCCACCGTGACCCGCTGCCCCATCTCCCGCAGGCGCGCCGCCAGGAGGTCCCCGACGCCGTTGCCGTCCAGGAGCAGCAGCCAGGAAGCCTCAGGAGCTTCCGTAATGCGGGGCGACGGGGACTGGCGCCAGGAGGGCACGTAGAGCCAGTCGCCGGGGTCCGGCCGCTTGCGCAGGGCGGCCCGGCGTTGCGCGTCCTCGAAGGTCTGGCGCCGGGGCTCCACCCAGAAGTACTGGCGGTCGAAGGGGTAGGGGGGCAGGCGTACCCGGCGGCGGCGCTCGCCCGCGTAGAAGCCCGTCCAGTCGACGGCCGCGCCCGCCAGCCAGAGCTTGCCGAGAGCCTGGAGCAGAAAGCCGACGTCCGATTGCTGGTCCTGCGGGTGGCGCATGGAGTTGAGCACCGTCTGCCCGGAGCGCGCGGGATGCTGCATGACCAGCGTGCTGAGAGTCTGGCCCGGCCCCACTTCGAGGAAGATCCGGTCCTCCCCCGCCAAGAGCTCGCCGATGCCGTCGCCGAAGCGCACGGTCTGGCGCAGGTGGCGCACCCAGTAGCCGGGATCGGCCGCCCCGTCCGCGCCATCCGCCGTCATCCAGGTGCCCGTGACGTTGGAGACGTAGGGAATGCCGGGCGACGACAGAGCCAGCGTCGAGACGAAGTCGCCGAACTCGCGCAGGATGGGCTCCACCACCGAAGAGTGGGCGGCCACGGCGATGTGCAGGCGGCGGGCCTCGATGCCGCGCTCCGCGAACGCCTCGCGGGCCCGGGCGATGGCGTCCGCCTCACCCGAGACCACACAGAAACCCGGACTGTTGACGGCGGCGATCGAGAGGTCCTCCCCTACCTCCTTGAGGAGGTCCAATGCCTCCCGCTCCGGCAGCGGCACGGAGAGCATGCCGCCCTCGGGCAGGGTCTCGAACAGCCGGCCGCGCAGGGCCACCATGGCGGCGGCGTCCGCGAGCGACATCACGCCCGAGAGGCAGGCGGCCGCGTACTCGCCCAGGCTGTGGCCGATCATGGCCTGGGGACGCACACCCCAGGACATCCACAGCTTCGCCTGCGCGTAGTGGACGGCGAAAAGCACCGGCAGTGCGATCGACGTCCGCTCGAGCTGCCGCGTGGCCTCCTCCCTCTCCTCGGTCGCCGGGAACAGATAGCGCCTCAGATCGGTGTCCACGTGCGGCTCGAACAGGCGCAGGCAGAGGTCGATCTGCTCGCGGAAGACGGGCTCGGAGCGGTAGAGGTCGAGTCCCATGTCCGCGTACTGGGCGCCGCCGCCGGCGAACAGGAAGACCACGGGGCGGTCTCCGGCCTCCTGGTAGAGGGAGAGGACCCGCTTGGGATCACGGGTCTCCAGCAGGTCCGCCGCTTCCTCCGC
Organism: uncultured Thermoanaerobaculia bacterium; assembly: GCA_964245465.1. Classification (GTDB taxonomy): domain Bacteria; phylum Acidobacteriota; class Thermoanaerobaculia; order Multivoradales; family UBA5704; genus DATARR01. The sequence goes on along the minus strand of CAXTNS010000041.1, from coordinate 6,000 downwards.
GCTCCCGGCCACCACGACGCGACGGTGGCGGAACACCTTGCGGCCCGCCTGGAGAGTGAAGGCCACGTCGGCCAGAGGCAGGTCCGGATTCCCCCGGAGGTGCCCGGCCAGGTTGTCCGTGGCCGCTTCCAGGGCTGTCTCCGTGCGCGCCGAGAGCACCAGGAGCTGGGCGGCGCGAGAGGGACCGGAAGGATCGGCCGAAGGCGCCTGCTCCAGCACCACGTGGGCGTTGGTGCCGCCGATGCCGAAGGCGCTCACGCCGGCCCGGCGGGGCACGGCGTCCTCAGGCCAGGGGGTGAGGCGGTCTACCACGTAGAAGGGCGAGCTCGGCAGGTCGAGCCCCGGGTTGGGGCGCTCGAAGTGGAGCGAGGGCGGCAACTCGCCGCGCTCGACCGACAGGGCGGCCTTGATCAGTCCCGCGACTCCGGCCGCCGTGTCCATGTGACCGACGTTGGTCTTGACCGAGCCAATGCCGCAGAAGCCCCGGCGGTCGGTGCCGGCGCGGAAGACCTGGGTGAGGGCGCGGATCTCGATGGGGTCGCCGAGGGCCGTGCCCGTGCCGTGCGTCTCCACGTAGCGGACCGTCTCGGGCTCGACGCCGGCTATGGCGAGGGCCTGGGAGATCACGGCCGACTGCCCCTCGACGCTGGGGGCCGTGTAGCCCACCTTGACCGAGCCGTCGTTGTTGATGGCCGAGCCCTTGATGACGGCATAGATCGAGTCGCCGTCCGCGAGCGCGTCGTCCAGGCGCTTCAGGACCACCACGGCGGCACCGTTGCCCACCACCGTGCCCTGGGACCGTTCGTCGAAGGCCCGGCAGTGGCCGTCGCGGGCCAGGATGCCGCCCTCCTGGTACAGGGTGCCGGACTTGACGGGCAGGTAGAGGGTAACGCCGCCCGCGAGGGCCATGTCGCACTCGCCGTGCAGCAGGTGCTGGCAGGCGAGGTGGACGGCCACCAGCGAGGTCGAGCAGGCCGTCTGCACGTTGAGGCTCGGCCCCTTGAGGTTCAGCTTGTAGGACACCCGGGTGGGCAGGAAGTCCTTGTCGTTGCTGATGGTGGCCTGGAAGCCGCCGATGGCGGACATCAGCTCGGGGTTCGAGTAGAGGTTCACCAGGTAGGTGTTGAGCCCCGAGCCGGCGAACACGCCGATCAGCCCGGGGTAGCGCTCGGGGTCGCAGCCGGCGTTCTCCAAGGCCTCCCAGGCCACCTCCAGGAACATCCGCTGCTGGGGATCGATGATCTCGGCCTCGCGCGGGGTGTAGCCGAAAAAGCCGGCGTCGAACCAGCCCACTCCCTCGGGGATGCCTTTGGCGCTGATGTAGTTGGGATGGCGGAAGACCTCGGGATCGACGCCCGAGGCGATCAGATCCTCCTCGGTGAGGCGCGAGATCCCCTCGACGCCGTCACGCAGGTTGCGCCAGAACGTCTCCAGATCGGGCGCGCCCGGGAACCGGCCGGCGAGGCCGATGACGGCGATGTCGGTGTCG